>WJMB01000212.1 GCA_014728185.1 Candidatus Coatesiibacteriota bacterium | reverse complement strand
TAAAAAGCAAAGGAGTAGCCCGTGAACTGCGATATCGCCGACAAGAACCTCGCCCCCCAGGGCAAATTGCGCATCGAATGGGCCGAGCGCCAGATGCCCACCCTGCGGCTGGTGCGCGAGCGCTTCGCCCAGGAAAAGCCCCTGGACGGCCTGACCGTGGCCTGCTGCCTCCACGTGACCACGGAGACGGCCAACCTGGCCCGTGCCCTGGCGGCGGGCGGAGCCGAGGTGCACCTCTGCGCCTCGAACCCGCTCTCGACCCAGGACGACACCGCCGCCAGCCTCGTCGAGGACTACGGTATCAACGTCTACGCCATCCACGGCGAGGACAACGAGACCTACTACGCCCACGTGCGGGCCTGCCTGGACGCCGCCCCCGACGTGACCATGGATGACGGCGCGGACCTGGTCTCCACGTTGCACAAGGAGTACCAGTGCCTGCTCGATAAGCTCCACGGCTCCACCGAGGAGACCACCACCGGGGTCATCCGTCTCAAGGCCATGGCCGCCGACGGCGCCCTCGGCCTGCCCGTCATCGCCGTCAACGACGCCATGACCAAGCACTTCTTCGATAACCGCTACGGCACAGGGCAATCGACCATCGACGGCATCCTGCGGGCCACCAACACGCTGATCGCCGGCAGCACCTTCGTCGTCGCCGGTTACGGCTGGTGCGGTCACGGCGTGGCCGCCCGCGCCGCCGGTCAGGGAGCCAACGTCATCGTCACCGAGGTCGACCCTGTTCGCGGTCTCGAAGCCGCCATGGACGGCTTCCGCGTAATGCCCATGGCCGAGGCCGCTCCCCTGGGCGACATCTTCGTCACCGTCACCGGCAACCGCGACGTGATCACCCTGGAGCATTTCAAGGCGATGAAGGACGGCGCCGTGGTGGCCAACGCCGGTCACTTCGACGTCGAGCTGCAGATCGACGCTCTGCGCGACTACGCCGCCGAGCGCCGCGAGATGCGCCCCAGCCTGGTCGAGTACCGCCTGCCCGAGGGCCGCAGCGTCTTCGTCCTGGGCGAGGGCCGCCTCGTCAACCTCGCCGCCGCCGAGGGCCACCCCGCCAAGGTGATGGACCTCTCCTTCTGCGGCCAGGCTCTCTCCGCCGAGTACCTGGTCCAGCACGGCGCCGAGCTGGAGAACCAGGTCTACACCCTGCCCGAGGAGCTGGACCGCGGCATCGCCGCGCTCAAGCTGGAGAGCATGGGACTGACGGTCGACGTGCTCACCGAGGCCCAGCGCAGGTATCTGGCCTCCTGGGAGGAGGGCACGCGCTAGGAACGTACCAGCAGACAGCGGACATTAGCAACGGCGGGGGTTGCAATCCCCGCCGTGCCTGTTTCCGTCGAGAGAATCATTGTAGAGTTGGGATATTGGAAACCAACCCACGACCCCGCCCAGAATTGACACCTACGAGGCGCAGGACGGGTTCTCAAGCCTGTTCGAGCGGTCAGCGGGACCGCTCGGAGAATTGTTTGCCAGATTGAACAACCGCCCGTGAATACAATGAAGGACGGGGTCCCTGGACCCCGTCCCGTTTTCATCCCACTGCTTCGTCGACTAGAATTGAAGCTCCAGGGCCACGGCGTGGGTCCCCCCGGCGGCCAGGGGGTCGGTGCGGAAGGCGTAGTGCAGCGCCAGGTCCACCCCCTCGAAGAGCCCCGTGGTCAGCGTGCCCCCGGCGCTCAGCTCGCCGTTCTCCAGCTCGTCTGGGATCTCGTAGCCCGCTCGCAGGGCCAGGGTCGGGGTCAGGATGTACTCGGCGCCCAGGCGGAACTCGGCGGGCAGCTCGGCGCTGCCGACGTAGTCCAGGGCAAGCAGCAGCCATGGCACGGGACGGCCGGCCAGGCCCACGGCGTACTCGAGGGGCATCTGCTCCTCCTTGGCCGAGGCCTTCCACTTGTAGCTGCCGATGACGTTGCGCACGGCGGCGCCGATGTTGAGCCACTCCAAGGGGCGGGCCTGGACGGCTAGATCGACGGCGCCGCCGGTGGCCTCGCTCTCGGCCAGGTCGGTGAACATCATCCGCGCGCCGATACCCACCCCCAGCCAATCAACGGGCTGAACACCAAAAGCGAAGTTGCCGATGTGCTCTTGATAACTGAAGGTGCCGGTGCGGTTGCCGCTGTCGTCGCGACCGTCGATCTCGCCCACCCTGAGATAGAACCAGCTCAGGCCGACGGTGGCCCGGGCCTCGGGGATGAAGTCCAGGGGGTAGAGGGCGCCGGCGCTGGACTGGGTGCGGTCCAGGCCCAGGGTGCGGTGAGAGAGTCCGCCGCGAGGCTCCAGGGCGAAGGCCAACCCGGCCGGATTGTAGTAGACCGCCTCGGCGTCGTCGACGAAGGCCGTCACGGCGCGTCCCATCCCGGCGGCGCGCACCCCCCAGCCCAGGCGCAGCACCACGCCGGGGCTGCCGCCGGAATCGTAATCCGCTCCGGAGGGAAGGGCGATCAGCAGCAGCAGCAGAGTCGTCAGGGTCCGTTTGGTCGTCCGCATCATTCCACCACCGCGATCTTGCCCACGAAGGCGCGTTCCCCGTCGGCCTGGATGACGTAATAGTAGAGTCCGTTGGCCACCTGGTCACCGCTGGAATCGGTGCCGTCCCAGGCGTCGAGCTGGTATTCGTAGCTGCCCTGCCGCAGCTCGTCGCGCAGCAGGTTCCTCACGTGGCGCCCCTCGAGGTCGTAGATGTCCAGGTCGACCACGGCGTCGTGTTGCAGGGGATCGCCGGAGACGCTGAAGCGGATCACGCACTCGCCGTCGGAGCGCGGGCTGAAGGGGTTGGGGAAAGCGTAGGCGACCGGCTCGTCGATGAAGCCGGAGCGCGGCTGGAAGTCGATGATATCGAAGCTCTGGCCGCCGTCGGTGGAGACCTGCAGCCCCAGGCCGGTGCCCACCCAGATGGTCTGGTTGTCGACCGTCGAGACGGCGTAGAGATCGTTGGTGTAGAGACCGCGGCCGATGATCGTCTCCCAGGTTCCGCTGGGCGTGCGGTGGGTCAGGCCGCCGACCTGCCCGGTGCCGTTGTTGGCCGTGGCGACCCAGAGGTGTCCGCCCTCGCCGATCTCGAGCCAGTAGACGGCGTTGGAGTAGAT
>WJMB01000211.1 GCA_014728185.1 Candidatus Coatesiibacteriota bacterium | reverse complement strand
TTTGCAGCGGCATCATGGAACGTGTTCGGACAATTTCAGGGTCGATATTGAAAGGCGCACCGGGCGGATCTTCGCTGTTGGTGTGCGCCCGTCTTCGATCCCGATACTATCATGCGCAGTCTTGGAACTTGATATTGGCACAGTTAAGAGTCGAGCGGCAATCGGGTGGCTGTTACTGAAAGCCAGGAGGTAGGGTGAGTTATCTTTCGAGTATACCTTATGCAGCCGCCACTGTAATCCGCTGATAAGTGACAGGCGCATCTGCCGCAATATGTGTATTATCAGCGGATTACATTTGTAACCCAGTCCAAACAGGGTATATGATGCCTATGGCTTTTACATCAAGATGGATTTCATATTGGATTATATTAATGATTGACGTGTATGATGCACTGCTGTATTATAAGACTGTATCTTGATAACAAGTGTTGGCAAGCATGGTTTACTCCACGCTTGAGAGACGTTCATGAACTTTTCAGCCACAGGCTCCATGCCCGAGTTCCCTTCAGAGGAGATTGCCATGACCAAGCACGCTGTTCTGATCACCGTCGCACTCCTGGCGCTTTCCGCTTCGGCGGCCGTTATCGAAGTCGACACCTCCAGCGCCATAGCCACCGCCTGGAGTGAACTCACTCCCAACTACCCCGCCTCCAACGCCCTGGATGGCGACACCGGTACCTTCTGGAGCAATGATCGCACCGCCGAACCCACCACCGACGGCGACGGCGACTACTTCCAGGTTGACTGGCCCGCCGACGTCGAGGTCGGCTACATCCGCACCGAGGGCCGCAGCTACCAGAGCGGCTACTACAGCATCCCCCAGGACGTCAGGTTGCACTTCTCCGACGGCAGCACCCTGGACTTCAGCTTCACCGACACCACCGCCGATCACTGGGTCCAGGAGTACGACTTCTACGCCGAACAGAAGACCACGGACTTCGTCAAGATCGAGTTCCTGACCTACTTCCATCACGTTTACGAGTTCATTCAGTATTTCGAGGTCGACTTCTACTACGATGACGATTACCAGGCCGTCGCGGAGGCCTCCTGGGGCGCCATCAAGGCCCTGGACTAGGCTCTCGTCAGCGAGGTTGTACAACGGCCGGGTTTCCCCGGCCGTTTTCTTAATCGCTCCTTGCTTTCACAATCCGCTACCGCCCGTCGCGACCGGGCTACTCCGCCCGACCGCCCAGGTGCTCGGCCAGGAAGGGCTCGACCTTGGAGTAGAAGTCCAGCCGGTTCTCCGGCCGGGCGAAGCCATGGCCTTCGTTCTCGTAGACGTAGTACTCGTGGGGTATCCCGGCGGTCTTGAGCGCCGCGGTGATCTGCTCGCCCTCGGTCAGCTTGACCCGGGGGTCGTTAGCGCCGTAGGCCAGGATCAACGGCGTGCGGATCCGCTCGGCGTAGTTGAGCGGGCTGCGCTCGTCGATCATCTCTCCCTCGGTCTCCGGATCGCCGATCATCCGGTAGAGCCGCTTGATTTCGGGCTTCCAGTAGGGCGGGATGGTCTCGATGAGCGTCTTCAGGTTCGACGGCCCGACGATGGAGACCGCGCAGCGGTAGTAGCGGTAGTCGTCGTCCGGGGCTTCGTCGACGTCGGGTCGCTCGGCGGTTTCGGTGAAGCTCACCCCGGCCAGCGCGGCGTAGCCGCCGTAGCTGCCGCCCATGATGCACAGCCGCTCCGGGTCGGCGTAGCCCTGCTCGACGGCCCAGTTGCAGGCGTCGGTGAGATCGTTCTGCATCTTGCGGCCCCACTCCTTGTCCCCGGCCAGCAGGTGGTCGCGGCCGTAGCCCTGGCTGCCGCGATAGTTGACCTGCAACACCGCGTAGCCGCGGTTGGCCAGCCACTGCACCGTGGGATGCTGGCCCCAGATGTCGCGGACCTGGGGTCCGCCGTGGACCAGCAGCACTAACGGCAGTTTCTTGGCTTCGACACCCGGAGGCAATGTCAAATATCCCGGGATGCGCCGTCCGTCGCGGGCGGTGAACTCCACGGCCTTCATCGGCGCCAGCTCGTACTCGTCGAGCTCGGGCTTGACGGTGAAGAGCAGCTCGGGATCGCCGCCGCGCGGATAGCTGTAGTAGGCCGTGCTGCGGTGGGGACGGTTGACGGCCAGCAGCCAGCGGGCGTTGTCCCGGCTCTGGTCGACGACCTGATACCAGCCGTCGGCGAAGCGCTCGTTCAGACGTTCCAGGTCTTGTTCAACATCCTCGGCCAGGGGACGCCACTCGTGCTTGACCCGGTTGACGATCACCGCCAGGGGCCGGCGGGTGGCCGGCTCGCGCAGCAGGTTGCGCCCCACCATCCGGCTGTGCAGATCGTACTCCTCGTCGACGACCAGGGTCTCGCTCTCGCCGGTCTCGGGGTCGAAGCGCACCAGACGCTGGGTGTCGCCGCCCCGGGGATCGGCGATCAGCACGCGGCGGTCGTCGGCGTCGAAACCGAGGACGGCGGCGTGGGCGTCCTGGTGCTCCCAGTGGTCGACGACGCGCCAGTCGTCCTCGGGGGTCGAACGATAGAGCAGCTCGCGCCCGGCCTCGGGTGTGGCCCGCAGCGCCAGGCGCACCTCGAGGTCGCCGTCGGCGATGAACTCGCCGATGTCGCCCGGGTTCTCGGCCGTCTGGACCAGCTCGCCGCTCTCCACATTCAGCCGGAAGGCGTCGAAGAGGGCCGGGTCGCGCCTGTTGAGCCAAACGAAGAGCTCATCGGGACGCTTCAGGCTGCTTGCGGCGGGCACCGCCTTGACGCCCTCGAAGGGGGTCAGGTCGACGGCTCCGCCGTCGGGGTTCCGGGGATCGATGCGGTAGAGGTGATGGTTCTCGTCGCCGTCGGAGTCCTGGAGGTAGATGATCCAGCGGCCGTTCTCGGCCCAGAAGTGGCGCATGATGCCCCGGCCGGTGTCGGCGGTCAACGGACGTTCCTCCCCCGTGGCCGGGTCGAGCAGCCAGATATTGAGCACGCCGTCGCGGGGGGCGATGAAGCTCAGCAGCTTGCCGTCCGGGGAGAGGCGCGGCTGCATCTTCTCCGGGTTGCCGAAGAGGACGGACTTGGGGATCAGCGGAGCCGACATCGCGGGGGCCTGATTATCCTTACTCATGGAGTTCCTTTCAGTTTTCCGGCCTTTAGTGACGGGTTCTCAATGGGTCTAGCTTACCCCCTCGGGGAGCGTTTGGCAAGACGAAGGCGCGGAGGAAAAACACGTGCTTGTCGAGTCAATCAAACCCGAGGATGTAGACCCGACGACTATTAGTCTTTATGACGTAAAAAATAACAGGCCGACCTGAAGGTCGGCCCTGCATTCACCATACCGTCATCAAACCGGCCAAGGATACCTTGGTCGCCAAGGGCTAGTCGTTCTCGTAGGCCTTGATCTCGCCCCAACTGGTCTCCACAACGCCGGTGTTCGCCCACTCGCCGTTGACGCGCATATAGGCACGAAAGGGTTGAGCTACCCAATCATCACTATGCTGTAAGCGCTGATAGTAATATGGGTGGGTATACTCGCCTTCAGCAGCCCAACAAGCTGATTGCGTTGACGGATCATTCAAGGTAACAAGGGGGTGGAGCCAATAGATTGTGTCCTCGGAAGCAGTAAACCAATCTGTATCATCAAGGATTAGCTCGATGATATAAACTCCCGGGTAACTTGACTCTGTCCAGGTATGATCTACAGCGACATGAAAGAGAGGCTCATCGGCGGGATGACCGGGCGAGCCGGGAATATGCTCGTAGACAGCGACTTCCCAGTCAGCGATGTAACCAGTTCCGTTAATGTATTTTGTCCAGATATCAAAACTCTTCACTAACGCATCATCGCCTTCAATCTTGAAGCGTGAACAGGCTTCCAGATCGGGGTAATCGTACCGATAGACGTATGGCCACACTGCCTCGTCCTGGTCCAAAAACTCATACTCATACAGCATCTCTTCCTCCGCTGGTGACACACCTGCCTGAGCAGTCGGAGTAACGTGAGCAAAAGCGAAGCAGAACAGGAGGCTTAACAGCATCAGCATGGCCTTTTTCATGGGCTTCCTTTCGGTTGGTTATGTTATTCCAAGAATGGCAACCGGGTCACGTGTTAAGCATACCCACGCCCCCTGACGGATCAGGACATAACAAAAGGGCCGGTAAGAATACCGGCCCATTAGAATCTGGCAACTGGCTTCTCTACTCCGCGCGGCCGCCCAGGTGCTCGGCCAGGAAGGCCTCGACGCGGCGGTAAGCGTCCAGGCGGTTCTGGGGACGGGCGAAGCCGTGGCCCTCGTCCTCGTAGACGACGTACTCGTAGTCGATCCCGGCATCCTCGAGGGCCGCCGAGATCTGCTCGCCCTCGGAGAGCTTGACCCGGGGATCGTTGGCGCCGTAGAGCAGCAGCATCGGGATCTCGATGCGCTCGACGTAGTTCAGCGGGCTGCGCGAGGCCAGGAACTCCCTTTCCGTTTCCGGGTTGCCGACGCGCAGATAAAAACTCTCCTTGCCGACG
>WJMB01000210.1 GCA_014728185.1 Candidatus Coatesiibacteriota bacterium | reverse complement strand
GAATGGGCCACCGGTTTTGCCAGCCAGGCGATCCCGCCCTGCTGCAAGAAACGTGCCAAAGCCTCCCCGGGGGGTGTCCGGACGGTCGTGCGGCCTGAGTCCGTTCGACTTGGGTCATCGGGCGTAGCGGTTCAACCGATTCAGCCGGTGTAGGCTTTTTGGAAAACCGATAAGACCGCAGCGCCCCCGGATGGTCCAAATACAATTGGGATCACTTAACGCCAGTGGGGCCATAAGAAAGAATCATAACATTAACAATTTGGCAGCAAGCAGGTGGTAGAGCATACGCTCGCAAATACTGTTTGTGCAAGACAGGAAGAGCTTCACTCATCCCGGTTCCGCGCCTCGATGATGCGGGGCACCTTGATCGACTACGTTATTATCCCGCTCAGACACAATCAACTGAAGCCGGAGAGGTTATCAGCGGATTGACGTTAGGTTTCGCCCTTGTATCAGCCGGGGGTATGATCGAATCGGCGTCCCTGATCAAAGCGAACTCCGGGAGCGGCATCCTGCCGGCAGCACAAGACAGTCGCTGAGGTTGATCCCTTTGGCATTATCACGACAAACGGAACCACTATCTGAAGCTTTATAAACTGCTAAGAGCTGCTACGAGTGATTGGCTCTTGTTGTTCGACTTGCTGACGGCGTCACTTGGACGAAACGCCTTGATTATCCAAGGACTAAACCGGTCCACTGTCTTTGTTAGTCCGGTCTTCACTTGTTGAAGCTGCCGGACCAACCGGCGGGATGTGACAATCAAGCGGTTGTAATGCATGATATCACAAGATGTTAGAGGTATACTCCGATTCATATTCGAGTGATAATCCGGTCCAGTATGTTGTGTAGGTCGCTTCGATGAAACGTCCGGATGGTTCTCTAAATATGACACTGCTTCATCCGGGAAGGTTTCAGTGGGTAGGCGGCAAGACGGTATCAACACACTCCAGGCATTCTAGCATTGCCGGGGGTGGGTTGAACAGGCTATAATATCTGGCAGATACAATACCGCGGTGAAAGTGTGCTGGTTTCCGCTGCTTTCCCGCCCCGCTGCTGTTATAATTCGCCCCCCGACGCTTCGGAAACAACACCTCCCCGGGAGCTCCCGTGGCCAAGCTGGACCTCGACAACAAGAGCCTCTACTGGAATATCTGGCAGTTGGCCTGGCCCGCGGCCCTGGCCGGCATCCTGATGAACTTCGCCCACATCGTCGATCGCATCTTCATCGGCTCGCTGGGCGTGGATCAGGTGACGGCGGCGGGCTTCGCCGGCAGCGTGATCTGGTTCATCTTCTCCTTCATCCAGATCGTCGCGGCCGGAGCGGTGGCCATCGTGGCCCGTCACTGGGGAGCGGAGGAGTTCGAGGAGGCCGACGCCTCGGGTCATCGGGCGGTCTGGCTGGCCGCCATCCTGGGTCTGTTCTTCGTTGTGCTGGTGTACTTCGCCGCGCCGCTGTTGATCGGCTTCTACAGACCCACGCCGACCCAGTTCCCCCTGGCGGTGGACTACCTGCGCATCTTCGCTCCGGGCTTCGGAGCGATGATGGTGGCCTTCACGGTCCATTCCGTCTTCTCCGGCTCCGGCGACACCCGCACCGGGATGTTCGCCTTCGTCAGCATAAACGGTATCAACGTCCTGCTCAACTGGCTGTTGATCTTCGGCCACTGGGGCTTTCCCGCCCTGGGGCTGCGCGGCGCCGCCCTGGCCACCACCATCAGCCACTTCCTGGGCACCGGTGTGATCTTCCTGGCCTACGCGATGCGCTGGAGCAACGTCTCCATCAAGGGTTTCTTCGCCAACCGGCCTCGCTGGATCGAGATCAAGCGCTTTCTGCGCATCGGCCTGCCCGCCACCGGACAGGCTATCACCCGGCCGCTGACCGGGATGGCGATGATGGCCCTGGCCAGCCGCCTGACCACGGAGATCGACGGCGTTACGCACAACCTGGTGGCCACGGCCTTCACCATCGGGATGACGGCGCTCTCCTTCGGCCAGTTCTTCGCTCAGGGGCTGATGGCCGCCCCGGCGCCCCTGGTGGGCCAGTTTTTGGGGCGCAAGGACCCGGGCAACGCCCACAAAGCCGCCGACAAGGTCAGCCTCCTCGGCGTGATTATCCAGATCGGCATGGCCCTGGTGCTAATCTTCTTCGGCCGCCAACTGGCCTCGATCTTCCTCACCAACGACGGCTCGGGCATCGTCGACCGCATCCTCTCGATGTCCCACAACTATCTGATCTTCATCGGGCTGGGCTCGATCATCAGCGTGCTGGCCTGGACCTACGGCGGCGCTTTCCGCGGCGCCGGCGACACCAAGCCGCCGATGTGGGGCGCGATTATCGCCAACTGGGCCGTCAAGCTACCCCTGGCCGTCCTGGGCGTCTACGTCTTCGGCTGGCACGACTACGCCATCTGGGGCGCGGTCTTCGCCTCGCAGATCGCCGAGGGCATCTACGTCTGGCTGCGCTTCCGCCGCGGCCGCTGGGCCGAGGTCGAGCTGGCCTGATTCCGAGCGTACCGCTATAACTACCGCGGCCCGCCTTGCGGGCCGCTCGCTTATTCTCCCTTGCCGTCAGCCGGACCACCGGGTAGAATGAATCGGCGGTGAAACGAACCAGAGATTCAACAGACGGCGGTCCTCATGTCCGACGATCAAGAGAAGCGGAAGCCCGACGCCGCCGCCACGTTGCGTGGTTGCCTGATGGGCTTCCTCACCATTGTCGCCTTCTTCGGCGTCTACATGGGCATTCAGTTCGGCCTGCTCGGACAGCTGCCCGCCCTTTGCTACGTGCCGATGTCCATCCTGGCGGGCATTGGCCTGGGCACCAGGCTGGCCCGGGGACGACGTCGCTGACCCGCGACCCCGTCTCGGAAGGCATTTGCCATTTGGCTTTGCGGATCCGGAGTTTCGTGCGGCTCTCACCGGGGCGACCACCAAAGCTGAGCCTTTACTACTTCCTGGTTGTTCCGCTTAACCCCGGAGACCTCCTCGACGAATCGCCGATCAGCTGATGGTCTCGTCGCATCGCGAACGCCGGCACGACGAAGGGTGATTATCAATTGCACTTGAATCGTTTTTTTTCAAGGGATCGCATACCCCGTTCGAAACGAATTGTGATTGTATTCTGCTGATAATGCTTGAGTAGTAGCAGATATGCCTGTCACATATTCAAAGTAGAAAAGCAGCGGCTGCGAGGGGCCTGCTTGGTGGATAAGCTGCCCTGCATCGTTTCTGGCAAAGAACGACCATCCTGTTGCCTCTCGACTCATAACTAACTCATTATCAAACAACAAGACCGTGCATTGTAAAACCGGGATCAAAGTCATACGCACTTAAACGGCGATTGCCTGCTCGGTCAAGCTTTCAATATCGACCCTGATTTGGTCAGATATTGTTCCATGATGCCTTCAGCAAACCGTCGTTGATCATCCCAGGAAGCCGAGGCTTGATTTTTAACCCTCCGGCGTCGTAATCTTGCTCACTGACAGTGTGAACGGAAACACTTCGCCCCTTTTTTTACCCCGAACTCTCCCGCCTCACCACCGATACCCCCCCGTCAGTCACGGAGAAACGCATGGACTACCTCTCCCAGACCCCCGAGGACCGCCGGGTCATGCTGGAGCGTATCGGCGCCGCCGGCGTCGAGGAGCTCTTCGCCGATCTGCCCACGAAACTCCTCGATCCGCCCATCGAGCTGCCGCCGGCGCTGAGCGAGCCCGAGCTCCTCGATCGCGCCGCGACCACGGCGGCGCCGCGTCACGTCAGCTTCCTCGGCGCCGGGATCTACGACAGCTACATCCCCAGCGCCGTCGGGCGCCTGATAGGCCGTCCCGAATTCCAGACCGCCTACACCCCCTACCAGCCCGAGATCAGCCAGGGCACCCTGACGACGATCTACGAGTTCCAGACCTCGATCTGCCGCCTGACCGGCCTGGACATCGCCAACGCCAGCATCTACGATGGGGCCTCGGCGGCGGGTGAGGCGGCGGCCCTGGCTGCGCGCAACGTCCGCAAGGCCCATCGCGTGCTTGTCGGCTGCGGGCTGCATCCTTTCTACCGTCGCACCGTCCAGACCTACCTGGCCGACCTGGACTGCGCCGGCGGCGTCTGCGCCTCCATCGAGGAGGTTCCCCTGGCCGACGACGGCGCCACGGACCTGGCCGAACTCGAGGCCATGCTCTCACCCGACGTCGCCGCGGTGATCCTGCCCAGTCCCAACTTCCTCGGCGTGGTCGAGGACCTGAGTCACGCCTTTGCAATCGTCAAGGAGAACTCGAAGGCCCTGGCGGTGATGGTCGCCAATCCCCTGGCCCTGGCCCTCTACAAGACCCCGGCTGCCTGCGGCGCCGATGTCTGCGTGGGCGACGGCCAGCCGCTGTGCAGCCCCCCCGCCGGCGGCGGTCCCTTCGTCGGCTTCTTCGCCGCCCGTCAGAAGCTGGCCCGCAAACTCCCCGGACGCATCGTCGGACGCACCGTCGACGCCGACGGCAAGACCTGCTACGCCCTGACCCTGCAGACCCGGGAACAGCACATCCGTCGTGAGAAGGCCACCAGCAACATCTGCACCAACAACGCCCTGATGGCCCTGGCGGCGAACATCAACCTGGCCCTGCTCGGACCGACGGGGATCACCGAGCTGGCCGAGCTCAACCTGCAGAAGGCCCACTACGCCGCCGAGCGCCTTGGTTCTCTGCCCGGCGTCGAGCCGCTGTTCCCCGACGCTCCCTTCTTCAACGAGTTCGCCCTGCGCCTGCCCCCGGGCAAGGCCGCCGAAACCTGGGAGAAGCTTCCCCGGCGCGGCATCGTCCCCGGCCTGCCCCTGGCCGGACTCTACGAGGAATACCCGGACGCCCTGCTGGTCGCCGTCAGCGACCGGCGCTCCAAGGCCGAGATCGACGAGCTGGTCGCGGCTCTCGAGGAGGTGCTCTAATGGTGGAACGTCGACCCAGTCAGCCCATCGAGCCCGCCGTCTACGCCCTCTCGACGCCGGGACGCCGCGGCTATCGGCCTCCGGCGCTCGACGTACCGACCCGGCCCGTCGAAGAGCTGATCCCCGAGGAGCTGCGCCGCGACAAACCCCCGGCCCTGCCCGAGATCGACGAGCCGACCCTGGTCCGGCACTACGTCCGGCTCTCCCAGCTCAACCACAACGTCGACATCGGCTTCTACCCCCTGGGCTCCTGCACGATGAAGTACAACCCCAAGGTGGCCGACGCCGTCGCCGAGCTGCCCGGCCCCGGCGCCCTGCATCCCCTGCTGCCGCCGGAGATGCTTCAGGGCGCCCTGGCGATCCTGGCCGAGCTCGAATCCATGCTGGGCGCGATCACCGGCATGGACCGCTACACCCTGCAGCCCGCCGCCGGGGCCCAGGGCGAGTTCACCGCCATCAAGATGATCCGGGCCCACCACAAGGCCAACGGCAATCCGCGCAAGGTTCTGCTGGTGGCCGATTCGGCCCACGGCACCAACCCGGCCTCGGGGACGATGTGCTCCTACGACGTCGTCGAGGTGGCCTCCGACGAGCGCGGCAACATCGACCCCGCCGCACTGAAGGAAAAGCTCAACGAGGACGTGGCCGCGCTGATGCTGACCAACCCCAGCACCCTGGGGCTATTCGAGGAGCACATCCTCGAGGTCGCCGAGCTGGTCCACTCCGTCGGCGGCCAGCTCTACTACGACGGCGCCAACCTCAACGCCCTGCTGGGCCGCATCCGCCCCGGCGACATGGGATTCGACGCCGTGCATCTCAACCTGCACAAGACCTTCGGCACACCTCACGGCGGTGGCGGCCCCGGCTCCGGCCCCGTCGGCGTCAAGGGACACCTGGCCCCGTACCTGCCCGTGCCGACCATCGAACCGACGCAGGAGCCTGACGGCGGCTGGACCCTGAACTGGGATCGACCGGAGAGCATCGGCAAGCTCAACGCCTTCCTGGGCCACTTCCTGGTCAACCTGCGCGCCTGGACCTACATCCGCCACCACGGCCTCGAGGGCCTGCGCCGGGTCAGCGAGAACGCCGTGCTCAACGCCAACTACCTGATGGCCCTGGTCAAAGACATCCTGCCACCGGCCTACGAGCGCACCTGTATGCACGAGTTCGTCGCCAGCGCCAAGGGCCTCAAGGAGGGCGCCGGCGTCAGCGCCCTGGACCTCTCCAAGCGCATCATCGACTACGGCTTCCACCCGCCGACCAACTACTTCCCGCTGATCGTCCCCGAGGCCTGGATGATCGAACCCACCGAAACCGAAACCCGGGAGACCCTGGAAGCCTTCGCCGAGGCCCTGCGCACCATCATCACCAAAGAGGTTCCGGAGGATCCGGAACTGCTCCACGGGGCGCCCTGGACGGCGCCGGTGCGTCGCGTCGACGAGGTCCGGGCCGTGCGCGAGCTGGACGTCAAATGGCCCGAGGAGGGTCCCGAGGCGGGTTAGCCAGAACGCGGGTTTATGAGCCAGAGCAAGGCGGGGACCACAGGTGGCCCCCGCCTTTTCTTTCCGCATACCCACCACGAATCGGCGGCAAGCGTCCATCCTCTACACGCATCGTTCAATTAAACCCTAGGGATCACTTAGCTTTCACGGACCAGGGTGTTACTGAATATCGCTCAGTTATCAGCAGTTGGCGGGCAATCAGGTTTACACATCGACCTAGCTGTTTGCGGCGGGTCAAGTGGGTTTCCACATTCCAATTCCGCCCGTTTTGACTTCTCGGCGCTTATAAAAGGAACTGCTTGGCACCATTGGCCTCGATGAAGATGCATCTATCCCAAGTAGCCTAATAACATGCATATATAAGGAGGAAGCGCCGATATGTGAGGGCAGTAGTCTTCTCTTTCTTCGACATTGTCATGTATCAGCCGCTTTTTGCGAGGTGGGGCGGTGTTTCGAGTTGAAACTATCTGGTCCGGGAATGTGTGTGATGCCAAACCCTGTATGGACGGGGTTTTACGACCAGTCCACATCCCCACCGCGTCATCGTGAAGCGGGCCGACCAGCAGGTCGACCCGTTCATGAACCGTTTTGCAGGATCGTCCGGGAAGCTACCCGCAGACCGCCTTGATGATCGTCGGGTCGACCTGGTACTTCTCCAGGTAGGTCCGGCGGTCGCGGCGCAGTGTCTCGACCCAGGCACGGTATTCGTCCATCCGCCCCCGACCATCGAAGAAGACCACCGGGTTGAGTATCTCGGCGGGGACCTTTTCGAGCAGGGCGGCGTTGTCCGGGTGATCGACGTCGGCGATCAGATAGCCGAAGTCGGGGTCGGTCTTCCAGGCCACGGCGTCGGTGAGCAGAGCCTCGAGCATGGCCGAGGAGTGGCGGATCTTGACCTTGAGGGCCTTGCCTGCCTTGACGTCCAGGGCGTCGCCGCCGATCCAGCCGGTGTTCATCGACCAGGTGACCAGCTTGGGGATGGTGGTCAGCAGCTCGCTGAAGCGGGCGGGCTGCAGGGAGTTCTTGCGCGGGAAGAAGGGCTGGGTGAACGGGCTGCGGGTGCGCCCGCGCTCCTTGCCGGCGGCCGAGGTCTTGGTGGTCTCGCCGAGCATGAAGTAGCCGGCGGCCTGCTCGGGCGAGGCGAAGCGCACGATGCCGGGGAAGGCGGCGTCGGGTCCTTCATCGCGGTTGAGGATGCCGATGAACTCCAGCGGCGGGATATCCTCTAGGTCGGCGGCGTCCTTGATGGCTGAGAGCGGGATGATCGAACGGCCGTTCTGCGTCCAGACCAGGAAGTCCCAGCCGTCGGCGGGGATGTCGTACTCATCGACGACGTCATCGATGTCGACCTCGCCGGCGATGTAGGCGTCGACGTTTTTCTCGTCGGCGCCGGTGGCCAGCAGTATCTCGCGGTAGCGCTCGACGTCCTCGCGACTCAGCCGGCCCTTGGAGAAGTCGAAGGTGCCATCGGCGTTCTGGTAGACGTTCTCGGTCCAGGCGCTGGGATCGACGGTGCCGTCGTGGATCACCGGCTCCAGCTCCCGGGTCAGGCCGTAGGTCTTGGCGAAGCAGCCGTTCTCGGTGATCGAGATCTCGCCGCCGGGCCAGAGGGTGATCATGTCGTCCTGGATCGGCCGGGTGACCTCGCCCTGCTTGGAGAAGGTGGTGGTGGTCTTGCCGGTGCCGGAGAGGCCCAGCACGGCCATGGTCACCCGGCGTCCGCCGATGGTGACGGCCTTGGCTCCGGAGTGCAGGGTCAGGCCGCCGCGCTGGTAGGTGTGCTCGTTGAGCATCCGCAGGCCGCCCTTCTTGCTCTCGCCGAAGTAATCGGCCCCGATAACGTAGGTGGTGAAGTTGTCGAGATCGACGATCATCGCCTGCTCCTGGGGCATCCCCACAGCTTTGAGGCCGGGAACCATCACCAGGCGGAAGGTGGGCTTGAACGGTTCGGCGAGCCGCTCCGGTGTCTCGACCCGCTCGCGGGGGAAGCACATCACACTCTGCATGGCCGCGACGTTGGCTATCTCGTAGCCGTAGAGCCACTGCACGGCCACGGCGCGCTCACCCAGGCCGATGTAGTTGTTGAGCTCGATGACCCGACCGGCTTTCTCCAGATAGTCCCTGACCGAATCGATCAGGCAGCCGGCGGACTCGGCGTCGATGACCTTGCCCGAGTAATCGGCTGCGGTCGACTCCGGGGCGATGACGTAGGTCAGGGCGGCCTTGCGGGCCTTGTTGCGGGTGATCTTGTTCAGGCTGCCGTAGGCCGTCTCCAGCACCGCCGGGGTGTGCTCGAGAGCGATCCCGCGCAACTTGTCCAGCGGCGGGTTGGTCAGGTAATCCACCTTGAAGGGGTGTAGCTCGTCCAGGATCGGGCGCGGGCTCATGGCTTCTCCATTCGGTCGGGACGACCGGAGCGGCGTTCGTCGTGGCGGTTGTGGACGGAAATAACGGCGGCGATGTTAACATATCCCCCGGGACCATCCAAGCTGTTTACTGCGTCTCGATGGGTGTCTTTCGGTGGCGCGGTGGAGCCGAGGCGTGCTTGTGTTATCATCCCCGCTGCCCCTCCGCGGCGCCGGCGGCAAGCTCCCCGTCTTCGGGCCGCTCAAGCGCGGCGGCGAGGTGCGGGGTATCCCTCCCAAGCGCTGTGGCAGCAAGCATCTGGTCGGTGCCGTACTGGACAATGTCGAGTTGGACTCTATCGTCTACTCCGACGGCTGGAAGGCCTATAACAAGCTGTCGCTCAACGGTTTCCACCACACATTCATCAACCACCAGGACGAACTCGCCAACGGCAAAGCCCATATCAACGACATCGGGATAATCTGGGCTACGCCAAGAGGCGGCTAAAAGCCTATCACGGTGGCTTCAACCGCAATTACAGCCTCTTCATCAGGGAGATGGAGGCCCGATTCAACAATCGCGACGATGAAAACGCGCTAAACAACCTCAAGAGCATATTTCACGCTTGTTCATCATATGGACAATCAACGCTGACTCCAGCGTGCAGTTAACGCCCGTCCGATTTCCACCAGACTCATAAGTTCATCAATGACCAGCAATAAGGCAATGCGTGACGGTACCGGTATCAAAGCGAGATGCACTCGGACGGCGACTAACCGCTCGATGAACCTCGCCTCCTTAGCCATGATATGATCCGAACACGTTACATGATACCTTCTGCTAAAATCAGCCGTTAGCAGGTGTCAGCACAGGCGCACCGTTAATGCAGTTTGGGCGGATCGCATGGACTCTACGTATCCCGCTTCCGCGCCTTGACGATTCAATGCGCCTTGATCGACGGTTTTGCTGCCTTAGTCTCGTATCAGCCATATTGGTTGGTCCGATGGCATCTGTGATGCCAGCGTCTATTATCAGCAGATTGCAATCATAACCCGGTCCGAACATGATACACGATCCCTTCGGAAATTCCCTTCCCAACGAGGCCCCCCATGCTCTCCGCCGCCGCCGAACTGATGCTCGCCGCCCTGCCCGAGGTCCCCGGCCCCACCCTGCTCTGGGACGCCGATGAGGTCCACCTGGCCCGGGAGGTCAACCGCCGCCGCCCGGGGGAGCTGTTGGTGGTGGAGGACCGCCTGGACGCCCTGGAGCACTACCGCACCGACCCCCTCACCGGCGAGGAGACCGGCCTGCGAACCCTCCACGCCGCCTTCCCGCCGGGTGAGCGCTACGCATCGATCCTGTTGGCGATGCAGCGTGACCGTGAGCTGGCCCGGCTGCAACTCGACTGGGCCGCCGAGCATCTGTCGCCGGACGGAGTGCTGCTCTTCGCCGGGGCCAACCGCGAGGGCATCAAGGGTCACCGCAAGGCCCTCAAGGGGCTCTTCGGCTCCATTGAGGCCGAGATGGGCGGTCACAGCCGGGTCTGGATCTGCCGCGAGCCGACGCAGGTCGAGGCCGACTATCAGCCCGAGGCGGCCTACGAGCTGGACGGCCTGGGAGCGATTTACACCCTGCCCGGCGTCTTCGGCCATCGCGGACTGGACCGGGGCAGCGAGGCCCTGCTGGCGCTGCTGCCCGGGGACTGGGAGGGCTGGCGGGTCTGCGACCTGGGCTGCGGCGGCGGAGTGCTGGCGCTCAAGGCCGCCGTGGGCGGGGCCGCCGATGTCGACGCCCTGGACCATTCCGCCCGCGCCCTGGCCTGCGCCCGGGCCACCCTGGCGGGACTGGAAAACGTGACCATCGACGCCTGGCGTTTGAACCGGGAGCTGCCGCGCGGCTACGACGCCGTGCTCTGCAACCCGCCCTTCCACAGCTCGGGCTCCCACGCCGTCAACCTGATCTCCCGCTTCGTCGAGACCGCCCGCGCGTCGCTGGTCGAGGGCGGCGAGCTCTGGCTGGTCACCCGGCGCGAGCTGCCCGTGGAACGCCTGCTGGGCGAGGGCTTCAGCCATTACGATCTGGTCGACGCCGTCGAGGGCTACATGGTGGTCCGCGCCGTGGCCGGCGACCTCGAGGCCGCCGCCGAAGACCCCTTCGCGACCGAAGAGGACGAACTCAGCGTGGAGCCTCCCGTTGAAGAAGACGGGCAAAGTTTCGGCGAGAGCTGCTTCCAGGACCGGCCTGATTCCGAGACCCCTTGAGGGGCTTTCGAGCATGCGCGTTCCCGGCCCGAGAGACGATCCCTGAATGAAACGGGGAACACCTGCAGGTGCTCCCCGTTCGTTTATCCCTTAGGTTCAGCTTGATACCGGCGGCAGCCGCCGGGCGAGGAAATCGCCGAGGAGCTCGACGCGCACCGGGGCGTTCAGGCGGGCCAGGGAGGCCTCGAGCTGCATCGCGCAGCCCGGACAGGCCGTCACCACGACCTCGGCGCCGCTGTCGACGATGCGCTTCGCCTTACGCTCGCCGATGGCGGCGGCGGTCTCCGGGTGTTTGACGAAGTAGCTCCCCGCCCCACCGCAGCAGACGTCACGCTCCTCCAGCTCCACATAGTCGGCCAGTCGGGCCAGCATAGGCTCGGCCAGCTCGACGGCCAGATGGCGGGCCAGGTGGCAGGGCTGGTGCCAGGTGACGCGCAGACCGGGGGTGCGCCTAAGCTCCAGCCTGCCCAAGCGTTCCCGCAAAAACTCCTGCAACGTCTGTGTGCGGCCCAGAACACCGCTGTAGTGCTCGCGCAGGAAAGAGGCGCAGGAGGCGCAGGCGGTGACGACACCATCGAGGTCGCGGTCGGCGAAGGCGGCGGCGTTGGCGTTGATCAGCGCCGAGGCGGCCCGGCGGTCCCCGGAACCCCAGGCGGGCAGGCCGCAGCAGGCCTGGGTGGTCGGTGCGATCAGGCCGATCCCCAGGCGGCGGGCCAGCTCGACCACGGCGCGGGCCGATCGCGGGTAGGCCGTCTCCAGGGCGCAGCCGACGAAAAACCCCCAGCGCTCGGCGTTCGCGTCGCCGAAGGCCTGGACCTCCCCCCGCCCCGAACTGAACTGACGCGGCGAGAGGGTGGGCGGCACCAGGCGCGGCGAGAGACCGGCCAGGGGAAGCAGACGGCGGTAGAGTCCGACCAGGGCGCGTTGGACACGTTGGCCCTCGCTGAGTTCTTCGTTTCCGCTCCGACCGAGCAGCCGGGCCAGGCGGTTCTGCCAACGCCCGACGAAGCGGGCCAGGGAGGCCAACAGCGCCCGGCGGGGCAGCAGATAGCGCAGGATGAACAGCTCGAGGGGATTGCAGCTGCGGCGGTCGCGGATGCGCTGCCTGGCGGCGTAGACCAGCTCATCGGTGCGAGCGCCCTGGGGGCAGCCCGAGGTGCAGAGGCGGCAGCCCAGGCAGTCGTCGAGGAGGCGACCCAGATCGGCGTTGTAATCGAGTTCGCCGTCCTCGGCCGCCGCCAGGATTTTCAGCTTGCCCCGGGCGACCGAGGCCTCGCCACCCTCGACGGAGAAAACCGGGCAGAGAGCCCGGCACTTGCCGCAGGCCACACAGCGCTCGAGCTCCCGGCGCAGGCCCGCGGCGCTAGCTGTCTTCGTCGGCTTCATCCTGGGCCTCGGAGTCGTCATCGACGGGAAAGGCCAGTCCGTAGAGCGTCGCCGGGGTGTGGTCCCGGGCGTTTTCGATCTCGCTCAGCAGTCCCTCGTCCAGGCCGGCGGACCCGAGCTGCTTCCGCGCCGTCAGCCGGCGATGCCGCGCCGCGCCCGGGCGCTCGCTCAGACGATGCCCCACCGCGCTCTGCAATTCCAGGGCAACGGATTGGAGCGCCGTTCCGGTCTCGACGATCCGTCGTCCCACCGCGCCGTGGGACTCCTCGACCGCCGACAGGCAGTCGCTCCAGAATCCGGTCAGCCACTCGCGCACCTCGGTGACGCCGGGCTCGGCGTCGGGCTGAGGAACCGCTGTCCCGCTGGCCCCCAAACGCAGCACGAGCTGCTTGAGTGTCCGGCGCAGCTCGTCGATAACCTTGCGGCCGGCGCCCCGGGTAGCCGCGTCGCTGTCCAAGGTCAGCAGGCGCCGCAGCCCTCGGGCGAAGAGGCGGGCCCGGGCGTAGTCGCAGCCCGCCGTGAATAGCTGGTAGCGGAGTTCGTCCATCATGCAGGCGATTGGGTTGCTCGATACCGAGCGGTCGTGAGCCGTCAAGTCGGCGAAGCGGCAGAGCCTCAGCGGCGCTCCAGCATGTCGCAGAAGGCTTCCAGCCGGGTCAGCACCCCGGCCTCGCCGGACTGCTCGTCGACCTGCAAAACCATCAGCGGGATGTCCAGGCGCTTGGCGGTCAGTTCCAGGTACTTGCCGACGAAGGCGTCGGGACCGCAGGTGGCGCTGGTGACATGGACCAGGCCGCGGATCGGCGTGTCGTGAGCGCCCGGGCGCTTGCGCGCCAGACGGTAGAGGTAGCCCCGCCGCGAAAGTCGCTCTCCGGCGAGCTGCTCCGGCGTCAGGCCGTAGCGCATCAGGTAGAGTCCGGCGTCGCAGACGATGTTGGAGAAGTGCCAGAAGAGGGGTCGGCTCTTCACTCGTGCGCCCAACGCCAAGGCCCGCTTATCCTTCCACAGCCGCCAGGGGGTCCAGACGTCGTAGCCGCGCTTGGTGAATCGCTCGACGACACCGGCGGCCAGGAAGCGGTCGTAGAGCAGGTAGGGATAGCCGACCACGGCCAGAGGACCCCGGGGGGTCGGCGGACGCTCGGGACGCTCCGCGCCGTCGATGACGGCCAGAACCTCCCTGGGCGAGAGCCCCGCGCCCAGCAGGTTCTCGTAGCGGCGCTGGACCCGCAGGGCGCGGCGATAGGTCAGGTAGAGCCGGGGGTAGGAAAAGAAGCGCAGGCGGCGCAACTGGTTGGCCACCCGGTAAAGGGTGCCCAGTCGCTTGGTCAGGTCGATGTCGATATCCAACACGATGGGACGGTCGGTGTCCAGCCCCGGTCCGCCCTGGCCGCGCTGAACCACGGGAAGCTCGCGCACGCCGGGGGCGACCTCCCCCTCACGCAGCCGCAGGCGTCGACGTAATGCGCGCCGGGCCCGCGCCGCCGGACCTAGCTGCTCGATCGTCTCCAGACCCATGCTGTTGCGGACGATGTCGGGCAGGCCGATGAACTTGGGACAGAAGGTCTCGCGGAAGCTGCGACCGTCATGCTTCAGGCGGCGCAGCTTGACCAACCGGGGCAGGTAGAGGGCATCGCAGCGTCCGAAGAGGCTCTCCACGTGGCCGTGGAAGATCTTCACCGGGATGCAGGCGTCGGAAACCGTGTAGCTGGTCCCGGCGTCGACTACGGCGCGATTGGTCGGCTCGCTGACGACGTAGTCGAACCCCAGGCCGACGAGGAGCTCGCGGACCAGGGGGAAGTGGGCGTAGTAGTCCAGGGCGCGGGGCACGCCGATGGTCAAACGCCGGGACTGAACGGAATCAGTGCTCATGGGCTCACGGGGACGGGGTTCCGCGGGGACGTTCAGTGGTCGGTGGAGGCGGGGCTGATTGCCGATGAGAGTTAAGCGACTGGATGCCATTGTGTGCGGCTGATCACAGATCAGCGATACAAGATCGTCGATCGACCAACGAACCGCTTCAACTGCCCAACGGGTCGCCGTGGAGCAAGGCCCTTCAAACCATCTATATCCGCAACGGGGTCACGTGGTTGTCTTCGCCTCTCAAGAAACCACTCAATATAGCTCGACGCCCACGGCGCGATGAGGGACTCTTCGCCCACTGACGGGCCGGCGTCCAGCCTTCGCTCGATAACCGTTGATCCCGCGTCGGGGAGGCTTTGGCGCGTTTGTTGCGCCGGGGGCCGTGCCGGGCGGGCGGAGCGGCGGCGCTTCGCAAGAAACGTGCCAAAGCCGGCCTCGACCCGTCGGCGCGGAGGGTTTTCCCCGAGGTCGGCGCGGGGGTACGGTGGGCCGCCGCATGCTAAACCCTTTTCTCGACGGGTTTTATCGGCATCGGTCCCCGGCATGATAGCAGGGGGCGCCGCGTCGGTCAAGCGGGGCCGTCTTTGTTATAATGATCGCAGAAGTCTTATCTCACCCAACCTCCCACCCGGCGAGCCGATGAACACAAAACGCGCCCTTCTCCTCGTGCCGTTACTGCTGCCCGGCGTATTCAGCCTACGGGCCGAAGCCGACGAGGCCTTCCCCCTGCCCGAGTTCGAGCAACTGACCACCCATGGCGACTACGACGGCTCCCCGGCGCTCAAGACGGGTCTGAGTCTGGTAGCCTTCGTCAGCGAGCGCTCGGGCAACCGGGACATCTGGTTCTACGATCTCTCCACCGGGGCCTTGAAGCAGCTCACCGAGCACTCGGCGGCGGACTACCAGCCCAGCTACGACCCGACCTCGGACACGGTCTTCTTCGTCAGCAACCGCGACGATCCCGAGGGCGAGATCTACTCCCTCAATCCCGGGGTGGATTACGTCCGCCGACTGACCGAGCACCGCGGTGCCGACGAGTTCCCCAACGTCTCCCCCGAAGGCCGCTGGATCGTCTTCGCCCGGGTCGAGGAGCGTGACTACCGCGCCGGCATTAGCGTTCTGGGTTCGGAGTGGGAGCACGCCGAGCGGATTTCCAACATCTACCGCATCCCCGCAGCCGGCGGCGAGACGGAGCGTCTGACCGAGAACGGCGGCACCCAGCCCTGCTACAGCCCCGACGGTTCCTGGATCGTCTACGTCGTCCCGGGTCAGGGTCGCGGCGCCCTGGTGCTGCGCCGCCTGGAGGACGGACGTGAGCTGGTGCTGGTTGATGACGGCGCCCCGGTGGCCTACCCGCGCTGGCGTCCCACGGGCATCGTCTTCACCCGCTTCGGCCTGGACACCAACTCCGACGGCCGCATCGACGTCCTCGACAACGGCCAGGTCTGCCACCTGCGCGCCGACCAGCTCGAGGCGATCATCGCCGGCGAGTATACCGGCGCCGCCGCCGCCGACCGCCTGGAGCCCGGCCAGACCCCCTACCGTCGGGTGACCATCGGCACGGACTGGGACGGCGTGGCCGACCTCGGCGGGGTCAACATCTACTTCGCCTCGGACCGTTCGAGCGGCGGTGACGTCTGGCGCACCTCCATCTCGGCGCCCGAGCTCGAGGGCGCCCCCCGGGACTGGCTGCGCCGGGCCCGCGGTGTGACCGATGACGACGAGCGCCTGCTGGCGCTGACCATCTTCGTCGACACCTTCCACGCCGACGAAATCTGGGGACCGGTGGCGCAGAGCCTCTACGCCGAGGAGCTGGAGGAGCGCGGCCTGGAGACCCAGGCCGCCGTCGAGCGGCGACTCCTCGAAGAGCGCTGGGAGTCCTCGCTCCACGCCGCGGCCTATACTAGCTACGCCGCCCTGGTCTACGACTGGGACTCGGCCCGTCGCTACGACCACGTCCCAGCCGCCGAGAAGCGCTTGCGCCCCGGAGTGGGCAGCGCGGAAGCCGCGCCGGAGATCGAGGCGCGGGGACTGGCCCTGGCCGACGAGTACGAGTCGACGGTGCCCGAGGCGACCTGCGCCGCCCTGGTCCTCGTCGGCGATATCCGCTGGGAGTTCGGCCGCATCGAGGAGGCCCGCGCGCTCTACGACCGCGCCGCCCTGCTCGGCGAGAACTTCGACAAACGCGCCGAGGCCGCAACCAAGTCGGCCCGCTGCCTGGAGCGCCTAGGCCAGCCCGAAGAGGCCCGTCAACGCTATCTGGAGGTCCTGCTCAACTACCCGGCCGAGCAGCGCTGGCAACTCGAGGTCCAGGACAACCTGGTCGAGCTGGAGCTCGGCGGGCGCAGCGACGTCGAGAAGCTCGTCGAGCTGGAACGCATCCGCAACGACTACGCCGACTACCCGGAGCTGGCCGCCTACGCCCAGTTCGAGACCGCGCGGGAGCTCGAAGCCCTCGACCAACGCGCCGAGGCCGCCGACGCCTACCGTAAGGTCGTCGTCGACTACCCCCGCGTGCGCTTCCTGGGCGCCCGGGCACTGATCGAGTCGGCCCAGCTCCAGCGCGAGCTGGGGCGGCCCGAGGACGCCGCGCGCAGCCTGGAGACCGTCGTCGTCGACTACGCCGACCTGGACCGCGGCGAGGTCGCCGCCGAGGCCCGCTTGTTCCTGCGGCGGCTGCTGCTCGAGGAGGCCGACGAGTTCCGCCGCGAGGGGAACCCCGAGCGCGCCGAGTCTCTGCTGCGCCAGGCCCTGGACTTCCAGTACGACTTCCCCGCCGCCCATCGCGCCCTGATCAAGCTCTCCTGCGAGGACCTGGGCCTCCGCGACGAGCTGGCCGAGGAGTACCGCGAGCGCCTGGCCGACGAGCCCTCTTCGGCCGCCGCCCGCTACGGCCTGGGCCTGACCCTGACCTACGCCCCCGGCGAAGACCCCCTCGACGAGATAGACCTGACCCCGGCCCAGACCGAACTGCGTCGCATCTTCGACGAGCGCTACTTCTACCCGGCGGCCTGGTACGCCCTGGGCTGGATCGAGTCGACCCGTGCCGAGCGCGCCCGCGCCGCCGGTGAGGACGACCGCGTTATCGGCGACCACCTGGAAAAGTCCCTCGATCACTACCGCCTGGCCCTCGCCCAGGTCGATCCCGCCGAGGACCCCTACCTCCACGCCGACACCCTGCTGGCCCTGGGCAACTCCAACTACCAGTTGGGCAACCTCTCGGTGGCCCACCGCTTCTACAGCCGACGTCTGGACGCCCTGACCCGACCCTACGACGCCGCCTTCGAGGCCCGCTTCCAGTTCAATCTGGCCCGCTGCGCCCGCCACATCGACGACTTCGCCGGCGCCCTGGAGCATTACGACCGCGCCGCCGAGCTCTACGCCGAGGCCGGCAACCCCGTGCGCGAGCTGATGTGCGCCGACGGTCGAGCCCTGGTCTACTTCGAGATGCAGGACTGGCGCACCGCCCTCAACGAGTTCGTGGCGGTCAAGGTCGGCTACGAGTCCCTGGCCGTTGAGTTCGAGCGGCGGGCCCTGGAGCTGCCCACCACCGACGGCCGACGCACCGCCGCCCGCTACGCCGTGGCCGCCCGGGCCAAGGTTTCCTATCCTCTGCGCAACATCGGCATCTGCTACTACTACCTCGAGGACTATCCGCTGAGTCTGGCCTACCTGGGCCGGGCCATGGAGACCCTGGAGAAATTGGGCCGCGAGATCGGTGGCGCCGAGGCCGGCGGCCTGCTCGACATCAACATCAGCGCCGGCCTGGCCGGTGACGCCGCCAAGGCCACCCAGGGCTTCGATCTGATCGGCGAGAAGCAGCTCATCTACACCTTCGCCGCCAACTGCCACCGCCGGATGGGCGATTACCGCGCCGCCATCGCCGCCTACCGCAAGCGCCTGGAGCTTTACGAAGAGGTTTCCGGCGACGTCGACTCACAGGCCGCCGCCGCCGAGCGCGGCAAGTTCCTAAACCAGCTCGGCCTGCTCAGTTACCAGGTCAATGATCTGGAAGCCTCGGCACGCTACTATCTGCAATCGATGGAGGCCTGCCGCGAGGCCGAGGTGCTGCGCGGCGAGCTGCTGGCCCTCGCCAACCTGGCCGAGGTGGCCCTCAACATCGCCGAGCGCCTGCGTCTGGAGGAGCTGCCCGACAGCGCCGCCTTCCCCGCCCTGGAAGACCCCGGGGACCCCGAGGAGCACCAGGACCTGCGCACGGCCGCCGTCGGTCTGGCCGCCGAGCTGGAGACCCTCTACCCGCGCCTCGAGGAGATCTACGAATCCGGTCAGGCGATCCGCTACCTCAACGCCCTGGGCTCGCTCCAGCTCGCCCTGGGCCTGACCGAACCCGATCCGGCCGCCCGGCTGGAGCGCCTGCAGAGCGCCGAGGAACGCTTCTACCGCGCCGGACTGGCCGCCGAGGCCGTCGGCGACGCCGCGTCCATGGTCACCTGCGGTCACAACCGGGGCGCGGCCCTGGCCGCCCTGGGCGACGAGCGCGCCGTCGGTGTCCTGGAAACCGCCTACGACCGCAGCCGCCTGTTCAACCTGGACCGCCTGAGCTGGCGCATCGGGCGCAGCCTGGCCGAATACCACCTGGACTCCGGCCGGCCCACCGCCGCGCGGGTCTATCTCGATCGCGCCCTGCACGATGTGGAGCGTGAGCTGACCCAGCGCACCCAGCCGATCCTGCAGAGTGTCTACTACGCCGAGATCCGCGCCCTCTACGAGCTGGCGCTGACCCTGGAAGACGACGCGGTGCCCGTCGAGGAGAGCCTGGACCTGGTCGACCGCTACCGGGCGGCCTATCTGGCGGCCCTCTTCGGTGAGCGCGAGCTGGACCTCTATCGGGAGCGCGACCGCAACTTCTTCAACAATGAGCGGGTCTATCAGGACGATATCACCGCGCTGCTGGACCGCCTAACAAAACTGAGCCTCTCGACCTCCAATGAGGACCAGGACGAGGTCGAGCGGCTGCGCGGAGAACTGGCCCGGCTTCGCGATGAGTACCGGCGGGAGATCGAGGACCAGCTCGCCAAGAACGAGATCGTCGTGGCACTGGCCGGGGTGCACACCCTCTCCCTGGAGCGCATCCAGACGGTGCTCAGTGACGACGCGCCGCTGCTGGTCTATTTCTTCGCCGGTGAGCGCCTCTGGAGCGCCACCCTTGATGGAGAGGCGATCCGGTCGGAGTGGATCGAACTCGACCGCGGCCTGGCCCGCGACCTGGTCGAGGCCGCCCTGGTCGGTGACGGCCCCGCCCGCGACGAACTCGCCCGGCTCCTGCTGAAACCCCACTCCGATGTCGTCGACGGCGCCGAGGTGCTCTATCTGGCCCCGGACGGCCCCCTCTGGGGCCTGCCCTGGGGGGCCCTGCCCTTCGAGGACGGTGCGCTGGTCGACGAAACCGCGCCGGTGATGACCCCCTCGCCCACGGAGCTGGCCTTCTCCTTCGGAGTGCGCAACGTCAGCCGCGACGAACCCCTGTTCATCGTCGCCCGCGCCGGCATCGACGAGTCAACCGTGGAAGCCGCGACGGCGCGGCGGGTCCGTCTGGACGGCGAGCTCTACGAGGATGAACTCACCCTGGCCGGGCTCAACCAGCGGGCCTTGGCCCGCGAGATGGTCGAAATCGACGGAGCGCTGCGCCACGATGGCGGAGATCCCCTCTTCTTCGGAGTTCGGTTGCGCGAACCCGTCGGTGACGGCGTCTTCCCGCCGCTGGGCTCGGTCGACGATGATGAAGGCGGTCTGCCCAAGGTGGACGAGCTTCAACGTTCGACGATCACCTTCAAGGACCTGCTGGCGTTGAATCTGGACGTCAACCTGTTGGCTCTCAACGACGGTGGCGGCTACTTCGAGCCCGGCGCCGATCTGGAGCAGGGGATGGGTGTGCTGGGACGCTGCCTGAACTACTGCGGCGCGCCCACGATGCTCTACCTGCCGCCCAACGCCGATCCCGCCGCCCGCAACGCCTTCCTGGACCGCTTCAACGATTACCGGGCCACCCACTCCCCGGCCCAGGCGCTGCGCCTGGCGATGCGCGACCGCCGTGACTCCGGCGCTTCAACCGAGACTTGGGCCACACCGATGCTTGTGGGCTTCGCCGGTTTCGACGAGGACGACGCCCTCGAGTACGCCGAGCAGACCTATGTGCTGACCTTCAAGTCGGCCCAGGCCAACTACGAGGACGCCCAACTACACGGCGACGCCGAACTCTACACCACCGCCGCCGTGCAGTTCGTCAAGGCCGCCTCCATCGCCGAGCGGCTGGGCCGTGACGACGAGAAGCTGACTCTCTACAACGCCGCCGCCGACGCTTACTACCGGGCCGATCGACTGGCCGACGCCCGGGAATACGTCGAGCGCGTCTACGACGAGGCCGACGACGATCGAACCCGCTTCGGCGCCCTGCAACGCCTCAGCGGCCTCTACCACAATCAGGGCGAGCTCGAAACGGCCCTGGAGTACAACGACCGGGCCCTGGAGCTGCTGCGGGGGATCGGCCCGGAGAGCCGCCCCGAACTCGTCGACGTCTACATCACCCTGCACACCGAGCGCGCCGTGCTGCTCAATAAGCTCTACCGTTACCCGGAAGCCCTGGCGAGCTATGAGCGCGCCGCCGGGCTGGCCGACGGCTTCGAGCGGCTGAAGACCTGGGCCGACCTGCAACTCGAGCTGGGCAACCTCTACCTCTCTCGTCTCGAGGAGCCGGCCGCGGCGACGGCGCGCGCCCTGGCCGCTCGCGACGCCTACACCGAGCTGGACGACGAGCGCGGTCGGGCCCGTTCGCTGACCCTGCTGGGTCTTTGCTCCACCGAGCTCAAGGAGCTGGAGAGCGCTTTGGCATACCACCAGGAAGCGGCTGCCATCATCGACAGCCATTACGACGTCGAAGGCTGGCGGTCGACCTCGCTGGAGAACGACTACGGCTGGGCGCGGGCGAGCTGGGAGCGCCAGGATTACAACCGCACCCTGGAGCTCTGCGGCGGCGCTCTGGAGAGGCTGGAAAACGACGAAGCCCTGCTGCGCTCACGCTTCCGGGGCCTCGGCGCCCTGGCCCACCTGGGCCTGCTGCATCGTGAACAGGCCCTGGAGTACGCCGAGGCCTCGCTGGAGGACGCCCTGCTCGCCGGCGGACTGGAGCAGCAGCAGCGACAGTCCCTGGATGAAATCACCGCCGGGGGGCGGGCCACCGACATCGCCGCCGCCTACTCCAACCTGGCCCTGGTCCACCAGGTCGAGGGCGATTACTCCGCCGCCCGGAAGGCCCAGCAAAACGCCCTGGAGATCGACGAGGCCGTCGGCTACCGGGCCGGTATCGACGCCGATCTGCGCCGCCTGGCGATTATCGCCGAGCTGACCGAGGACCTGCCCGGCGCCGCCGAGTACCATCGTCGCTACCTCGAGGGCGCCGACGAGGGCAACCCGCGCACCGTGATGGGCCACTACGACCTGGCGCGGATCTACCGCATCCTTTCGCCGGAACTCGTCGAGGACGAACTGGACGCCGCCGCCGACGGCGCCCGCCGACTGGACCGCGTCGACATCTACTGGCGAGTGCTGCACCAGCGCGCTCGGGCGGTGCAGGAGAGCGATTTCGACACGGCCATCGACGGCTACGAGGAAGCCATCGAGCTGGTCAAGCTGACCTGGCCCGAGGTCCAACTCTCCAACCTGCGCCAGGGCTTGATCCTCGATCCCCATGATCTGTTCTCCGACGCCATCGGCCTGGTCTTCCAGTTCGGCGACAACCTGCGCGCCCTGGAACTCAGCGAGGTCTACCGCGTCGTCGTCGGAGAAAAACAGCTCGCCCGGGCCGACTTGAGTAATTCCAATCCCGAGCTGGACGCCGCGCTGACCGGAGTGCGCGAGTCGGCTCATCGGCTGGCCTCGGCCAAGATGCGCGGTTCGGGCGAGGTCGGGCTTCTTCAAGGCGAATACAATACCCGCGTCGACGAGGTGATCGACCGCTGGCCCGAGTTCGCCGGTGTAGTCGGCCAGATATTCCCCGTCGAGAACGTCATGGACAACCTGCGCTACGAGCAGGCCGCCATCGTGATCTTCTTCTCCGACGAGCTCTGCTACGTCTGGGAGATCACCCCGCTGTTCATCTCCCAGGTGCTGCGCAAGTCCCAGGACGTCGAGGAGCAGGTCCGCCGCCTTTCCGAGCTGCTCAGCCGCCGCGGTGACCTCGGTGAGCTGCAACAGGCCGCCACCGATCTCTACGCCCTGGTGATGAAGCCCTTCACCAAGCACATCGAGCTCTCGCGTTACACCGACCTATTGATCGTCCCCGACGGACTGCTGGCCCAGGTTCCCTTCGCCGCCCTGCCCTTCGGTGACTACACCAACGGCTACCTGATCGACAACTTCAACCTCGAGTACACTCCCAGCCTGACCAGCTACTTCAACCTCACCCCGGGCGGCGGCGCCCCGGGTTCCCTGCTGAGCCTGGCCGATCCGGAGACTCCCCGGGAGCCGCTGCGTTTCGCCGCCAAGGAGGCCAACAGCATCGCGCGGCGTTTCGAAGGAGCCGCGGGGCCGTATCTGGGGGAGGAGGCTACCGAGGGCCTCTTCCGCGAGAAGGCCCCGGATTATCGCCTCCTGCACCTGGCCACCCACACCGAGATCATCCCCGGCGACCCCCTCAACACCGCCCTGCTCTTCGCCCAACCCGCGAGTGAGGACGGCCCCGCCGTCAAGTCCGACGACGACGGCCGCCTGACCGTCGGGGAGATTATCGGCCAGAGCTTCAACGCCGAACTGACCGCCCTGTCGGCCTGCCAGACCGCCGTCGGCGAGCGCGGGATGGGCCAGGAGTTCCTCTCCCTGGCCCGGGCCTTCCTCTTCGCCGGCTCGCGCAACGTGCTGGCCACCTTCCTGCGGGTCAGCGACATCACCACGGCGGTGCTGGTGCGCAACTTCTTCTACAACCTGGCCGACGGCAAAGACCCCGTGGTCGCCCTGCGCCAGGCCCAGCTCCAGACCCGGGAGCAGTTCGAACACCCCAGCTACTGGTCCACGGTGGGCCTGTTCACCCGGGCCGACGTCAAGCAGACCCAGATCGTCGAGGACCTCGAAAATGAAGATCCGACGGATAACTCCGGCGAGGGCGGAGGGGAGAGCGAGGCGCCATGAGACTCACGATGATCGTCCTGCTGATCGTCTCACTGCTGGCCGTCGTCGCCGGGGCGCGGCCCGAGTACGCCGCTGCCGAAAACCTGGACTGTGTCGAGTGCCACGAGTCACCCCGCGGCGGCGGCCCGTTGAACCCCCGCGGCGGGCTCTACATGTCCAACGGCCTGAGCTTCGCCGGGGTAGATCCCGCCGGCGTCGAGGTCGAGCAGCCGCCCATCGGCTCCTCGCCGCTCTGGCTCGTGAAAAGCCTGCTGGCCCTGCTCCTGATGCTGACCGCCCTCGGCGCCGTGATCGTCATCTACGCCTCGCGACCAGCGGCCCGGCGCGAGCCCGAGCGCGGCAAGAAGCTGCGCCGCGCCCACCACGTCTACGGCTGGATCACCCTGGGCCTCTACCTGGCGTTGACCGTCATCTGCCTGCTGGCCCACGAGGTGCGCGGCAACACCGCCCGGGTGCTCTGGCACTCCATCATCGGCTTCGTCGGGCTGGCCCTGTTCGCTCTCAAGCTGCTGATCGTCCGCCGGCGCTGGAAGCTTTGGCGGGTCTGCCACTACGTCGGCGGGACGCTGCTGGCCGCCAACCTGTTCATGGTCTTCTCCAGCGCCTGGTGGTACCTCATCGGCCGCTTCGCCTGAGCCCGGGCCTTGCGCGAGCGTAAAGCGACAACACTGCCTGGTTGCGACCATTGCTCGTTCCCGAACACTTGGTAATGCTCTGGGAATGATATCCGTTTGGCATTATGGACGTGATCGGACCAAAAGAGGGTGTATCGAAGGGATTCACCGAGCAGGCGATCGCTGGTTGGATGCGCCCGACTTAGCTCCCGCTGCCTTGCCCCGCTGCAAGCATGCGCGGTCTTGTTGCATGATAATGGGGCAGTTATGAGTCGGGTGCAAAAGGGTGGACGTTCATGGCGGCAACGAGGCAGGGCAGGTTATCCACGAATCCAGCACCTTACAGCCGCCACTATTAACTGCCTGAAAAATGACAGGCGTATCTGCTACTACACTAGTATTATCAGCAGGTTACAATCACAACCCGGTCCGAACAAGCTGTATGATCCCATCCGATTGTTTTCAGCCCGGATCGCGTCATGTCAGAGCGGATATTGATATCTCAAGACCATCTCTCGCACTCACTAAGGAGGGCGGCCGCCGGGCCGCCGGTATGTCCGTTTGCGTTCACCGTTGGTTGAAAGGCTGCTTGCAGGTCCCGCCGGGTTCGGCAATCACAACAGCCGGGTGCCCATGGTCTATCGCGCGGATTGCCCAGTCGGCGAACCTGCACGCCTACTTAACGACTCGAAGTTTCTGACGCTACGCCCGGCAACGGCGCCATCCCAACCCAAAGGAGACCGATGAAGAAAACGCTCGCCATCCTGCTCGTCACCGTTCTCGCCGCTCTGGCCACCTCGGTGACCGGACCCGCACTGACCCCCACCGATCCCGGTGATCCGACCCATCCCGACACCACCAACGAGCAGTTGCTGGCCGCCGCCGCCGGTGCCGCCGATCTGGATCCGGGCGGCTGCGTGCTGGTCTTCGCCGTCGAGCGTAAATCGATGATGACTGTCCAGCAGGGCTACGCCGTGGCGCTCTACAGCCCCGAGGAAATGGTCGCCGTGGCGGCGCTGGTCGACGAGGACCTCTGCACCGTCGATGAGATAAGCTACCGTTACAGCTTCACCGAGAACGAGCTGACTCTGGTTCGTCAGGCCGCCGAAGCCGCCGGACCCTTTCAGGTCAATACCCCGGATGCCGCCTTCCTGGTCATCGGTGCCGCCGAGGTCGGGAAAGGCTGGACCGTGAACGTCCTCGACGGCTGGGACGGCGCCAACAACCGCTGGTCCAAGCGGGTCTTCGAGGGTATCGAGAACGCCGCCGGTTCCGTGGGACGCTGATGGTTTTCGCGGACAAGCCCGTCGGAATGAGCACAACGCACACACGCATCATTACGATGTTGCAAAGACGAACCGAAGACGCGGGGCGAGGTTTATCAAGATGGCGGAAGCGAGCCCCCGTTCGCCGCCGTTCCTCCGACCCTGATACGGAACAGCCCGTCAGCGGTTGGAAAGCCCCGCGTCGTTCACCAAGGGGCCGATAGAGATACTGCCGCGCTGAAACTGGCTTATGACAACGTCGCATAAACATACCAGAGGCGATCACATTCATCTGTAGTTCCTACTATGTAGATCAACCCCTGGTGAAACAACTCGTCGACCGTCTCCAACCTTTCGTCATCAACCGCGGATCGGTCCGACAATTCCCCTGCAATCCAGCCGTTTACTCAAGAAAGGAAAACAATGCCGAACGGAACCGAAGACATCGGCGAAGGCATCGTCGAAGGCGCCGCCGAAGCCTACTCAGAGGCCGGCGCCCTGGCCTCGGGCATCCTCTCCTGGCTGACCCTGGGGCTGACCCTGGTGCTGCTGATCGTCTCGCTGATCGCCCTCATCAAGCTGCGCCACACCATGTACGTCTTCTTCTCCATCGCCGGACTGGCCGGCTTCGCCGATAACCTGCTGGTTTTCTTCGGCATCCAAGGATACGTACTCTCCACGGTGATGGAATGGCTGATCTACGTCCCCCTGATCATCGGTCTGCTGTTGGCCATGCGGGATAAAATGCTGCGCGAGTTCCTGCGCAACCGCTAGCCGCCCGCGCCACAGGGCGAATGAAGGGTGCCCGAATGCGTTATCGAGCTGTGATCCTGTTGCTGCTCGGCGTCGCGGCGTCCCTCGGCGCCGACTATCCCTGCCTGAGCTGGGAGCGCTCCTGGGAGCCGATACGGGAGCTTACCTGGGAAGCGGCCGGGGTGGACTATACCCTCACCGGACCGGAGTGGAGCGAATCCGCCCTGCTGGCCGATGACACGCCACTGAGCGAGCTGCCGTCCACGACGATCCCGCTTGGCGTCATCGAAGGTCGCCTTTACACCGCCTTCGAGCAGCGGCTGACCCTTGATGCCGCAGAAGATGCGTTCGAGCAGCGCTTCCTCACCATCACCGCCGGCACGGGGGAAGACTACGCCGCCGGGACCACGGGCGTCGTCGTTTCGATTCCCGTAGAGCGAGGCCCCGGCGCCGTCGCGTTGGCACCCGGCGGCGATCTGCTCGCCCTGGCCTGGGCCGATCCCGAAACTCCCAGTGTCGAGATCGCCGTCCACGGCCTGCCCGAGGGAGACACCCTCGCCCGCCGGAGTTTCACCGCCGCGACGGATCAACTGCGCGCCCGCTGCCAGCATCCCGCCTTCTCCAGCGACGGCGAGACCCTCTTCTTCAATCTCCACCCCCACGCCCCGGCCAGTGACGAGTTCCTGGATCTTCAGCCCCTGCTGGCCTGGCACTGGACCGAGGACGACCTCGAAGAGCTCACCGCTCCCCTTGGCTGGGTGCTGCCGGTCCGCGGCCGTACCGGACGCCGGTTGATCCTGCTCGAGGAGTACCCGGGTGAGGCCGGCTACGGCGAATCCGCGCGCTGGTTGCTCTTCGACCCGCGAACCGGTGAGGTATCCCCGGCGTTCAGCCTGAGCGTCAACAACGGCCTCTACGCTCCCGACGCCGCCGCAAAGCTCTTCGACGGCAACTCCGACACAAGCTGGACGCCCCGACGCGACAGCGTGGTCGATATCGACTTGGGCGCGCAACTCCCCCTGGACACCGCCCGGCTGGTTGGCGGAGACGGCGACGTTGTCGGCTGGGGCCTGGCGGTCGAGGGCCAAACCCGTCGTCGCGACGATCCCGGCGATCCCGCCCACCTGAGCTACAACGACACCATCGTCGGCGAGGTGCGCCTGATACTCTCCGCCGGTATCGAAGCCGCCGAGCTGGAGCTGGGCTTCGCTTTCGCGCCCGTGCCCTGACGCCCCCGCAATCTCTTCGCATAGCGCTAGTCGATTGAGACCGGAATCCACTTAACCGGAACAGCGAGGTTCCCGTGGACGCTCTGACCGCCCTGCGTGAGCTCAACTTCTTCGACGCCGTTCAGGATGCCGAGCTGGCGTTCATCGCCGAGCATCTGGAACGTGAACGCCACCGCGCCGGTTCCCGGCTCATCGAAGAGAACATGGCCGGACGCGGACTCTACCTGGTCGTCGAGGGCGAAGTCCGTGTCGTCAAGGAATCGCCGACGGGCCGGGTGCTCACGCTGGCCGTCCTGAGACCCGGCGACTTCTTCGGCGAGATGAGCCTCTTCGACGGCGGTCCCCACTCCGCCACCGTCATCGCCGCCACGGACTGTCTTCTGATGGTGATGCGCAGCGACGCCTTCCTCGAACTGATGGAGGTCGATCCCGTCGTGGCGCTCAAGATAACCGTGCGCGTCGCCAAGGTGCTCAGCTTCAGACTGCGCACCGCCAACGAGCGCCTGGGCTCGTCGCTGAAAAACGACGGCGAAATCTAGTGCCACATCCATCTGCCT
>WJMB01000209.1 GCA_014728185.1 Candidatus Coatesiibacteriota bacterium | reverse complement strand
TTGTGACCTGGAACACAACAACCTGGACGAAGGCGGATTAAACTTATTAAGTCGAGCTCCCCTTTTGACTCGTTTCAATCAGTGGAGCTACCGACGCAATCCGCCCTATGGTTCCCCCACAACCGGGGGAGCCGGGGAGAGACGCGATGGGTGAAGAAGGCAAGGCGCGCCTGATCGACATCTACATCATGGGCAAGAAGTACAGGGTGCCCGAGACGCTGACGATCCTCAAAGCCATCGAGTACGCCGGTTACCAGTTCGTCCGCGGCTGCGGCTGTCGCGGGGGCATCTGCGGGGCCTGCGCCACGGTCTACCGCACGGCTGGGGACTACCGTCTGAAGAGCGGCCTGGCCTGTCAGACCGTGGTCGAGCCTGAGATGTACCTGACCCAGATCCCCTTCTATCCGGCCAACAAATCGGCCTACGATATCGAGGAGCTGGAGCCCGACGCCGCCAGCCTGATCGAGCACTACCCGGAGCTCCTGCGCTGCATGGGCTGCAACGCCTGCTCCAAGGTCTGTCCCCAGGACCTGGAGACGATGGAGTACATGTCGGCGGCGATGAAGGGCGAACTGGAACGGGTGGCCGAGCTGTCCTTCGAGTGCCTGATGTGCGGTCTGTGCGCCAGCCGCTGTCCCGGCGAGAACGTCCAGTACAACATCGGCATCCTGGCCCGGCGCCTCTACGCCCGCCACCTGCGGCCCGAGGCCCCGGACCTCGGCGAGCGGGTCAAGGAGATCGAGCACGGCGAGTACGAAGGCGAGCTCGAAGCGCTGATCAAGGCCGGCGAGGAAACCCTGCGCCGCCGCTACTCCGAGACCCAGGCCGACCGCGAACCGGACTGATCGCGCCGACGCCCCCGCGTGCTCCCGACGGATTATCACTTGAATCCAACCGTATCCGTCATGCTGTAAGCACAGAGGGGGAACCATGCTCGAACCGTCGTTTCAGTTCAATCGCCGCGAGTTCATCCGGGCCGCCCTGTTGGGTTTGCTCACCGTGCTGGTCTCACTGATCTTCGTCAATACCCAAATCGACGACAGCTACATCACCTTCCGCGTGGCCCGCAACATCGCCGCGGGCCAGGGCTACTCCTTCAATCCCGGCGAGCAGGTCTACGTCAACACCTCCTTCCTCTGGCCCCTGCTGCTGGCCCCGGCCTACTGGCTGGGAGTGGACATCATCATCTGGTCATCCATTCTGGGCGGACTGCTGGCCTGGGGGATGACCTTCTTCTTCTACGGCGCCCTGCGCCGCCTGGGGGTGGGCTTCTGCGGCGCGATTTGCGGCGCGGTCTGCCTGGCCTTCTCGGCGCTGATCGCCCGCTGGCATCTGGCCGGGATGGAGATGCCCCTGGCCTTGTTTCTGTTTTCCCTCACCCTCTACCTCTGGCTGGAGCAGCGCCGAGACACGGAAAAGCGTCCCTGGTTCATGATCACTGCCTCCCTGGGCTTTCTGGCCCGGCCGGAGCTGGCCCTGCTGGCGCTGCTATTGGCCGTCGATTACCTCTTCGCCAACCATCGCAGCGGACGACGCGTTTTCGAAATGATCGTCCTGGGCCTGCTGCCGCTGCTGCCCTGGCTGGGCTTCGCCCTGGGCGCTTTCGGCTCGCTGATACCCCTGCCCTACTCGATGAAGGCCGTCGGTTTCTCCACCGGCCAGGCCTGGCGGGTCATCGCCGAATCGTTCAGTAATCTGGCCGGCGGCGATTTCGCCGTGGGAGTGGCCCTGCTGATCGTCATCATCGCCGCCCTGGTGCGCGACAAGAAGCGACGGCTGATGAAAAGGAATCTGGGGGAGGTCTGGCCCCTGGCCGCCTTCGCCCTGGGAAACCTCTTTTTCCTGGTGCTCCACGGCGTCACCCGCATCAGCACCCGCTACACCCTGTTGATCAGCATCTCGCTGATCGCCCTGACCTTTTGGGGTTTGTCACGCCTGTGGCCGAAGATGCTGCGCAACCTGCGCGAGAACTGGCGCAACCTGGCCGTGGCCATAGGCTCCGTGGTCAGCTTCGTCTTCTTCACCCTGTTTTTCATCATGCCCGGCGTGGTCTTCCTCTCCCGCATCCGGCTGCCCATGCTCCACGAGGTGGCCCGGGAGATCAACGAGGTGGTCGAGGAGCGCGGAGGCGAGCGGCCCCGCGTGGCGGTAAGCGAGATCGGCATAATCGGTTACGAGACCGACTGCTATGTGATCGACACCTTCGGCCTGTGCACACCGGAACGCGCGGATTACGACGACAAGGAAGGGTTGGTCAACGAGACCCGGCCCGAATACTACGTCGCCTACACACCCCGAGAGTACTACGAGGAGACCCCGGGCTTCGCCCAACTAAAGGCCGAGAAGGAACTCCTCGATCGCTGGACCCTGGCCGTCGAGGAAATCACGCCGGACGGTCCGCGGCTGACCACGGCCAACTACCCGGCGGGCTCGCGACCGGGCAAGAGCGTCACCATCGACTCCAGCCGCATCCCGGCCCGCTCGCTGGGAACCCGCCATCTGGAACTCTTCCGCCTGCGCTGGTCCGAGGAGAATGTCCTGGACGGCGTTCCGACATTCTAGCCCCCAGATAGGGATTGCGCCCAGGAAGCAGTCGGCGGCTATCCCACACCGTTTTATACAGGGCGAATCCGAAGGGGTTTCAACCACCCACCGGTCACTATGCGATTAACGGCCCGCGGCCTACTGACCGCGGGTCGCTTTCTTGCTATAATGGGCTCCCGTCGGGAGAGTCCAATCCCCCTTGAGGTTGGCCTTAACGGATCGCCCCCTAGGCGCCGAGCGTCGACGGCCTTGCAGGCCGGCCGTCCGGGCTGAATCGCGGCTGAGGTCGCCGGTCAACATGGCATCACACACGATCCCGGACCAGCTAGTTTTAACTCGAAACACCGCCCCACCTAGATAATGCGGCTGAAACGAGGCAATGTCGAAGAAAGAGAAGACCATCGCCTTAACATTTCAGCGCTTACTCGTTGTATATGTATGTTATTAGGCTACTTGGGATCGATGCATCTTCATCGAGGCCAATGGTGCCAAGCAGTTGCTTATCGAGCGCCGAGAAGTCTAACCGGGCATCTTAGGAATGTGGAAACACACTTTACCTGCCACAAACAGTTCGCTCGATGTGCACGTCTGATTGCCTGCTGACTGCATGTCTCAGAGCGTTATCCAGTAACACCATGGCCGTGACAGTTAAGTGATCCCTCACCATTCAAGCGCCGGTCGAGTATTAGGCGGGAGTGTAACTGGTAGAGCGCGCCCGCGTCGGCTCCCATCGCGATCCCGCCGGCCGCCGATTCTCGCCGCGGTTCGGTGGGATGATGACGACGGCCCATTCCCCCCCGGGGAGTGGTTCGCTTTAACAGATAACGCTATCCGCCGCACGTCAGCCGCCTGGGCTCGGCGTCGGCGGGCCAACCCGGCCCTCCCCCGCGGGAGCGGCCCCGGTCGAGGAGTCTAGATGGGCTACACCCCCGAGCTGAAGGAACTCATCAGCGTCGTCGAATCCACCCGCCAAGGGCGCATCGCCCGCCGTCTGGCCCCCGGGCGCATCGTCGAGTACCGCGAGCAGCACGGCGACTTCCGCGACCTGCGCGAGCTGCTCAAGGTCGAAGGCCTCGACGAGGAGATCCTCGACGAAATCAAGGACCAGCTCGCCCTGGGCGACACCCCGGGAAAGATCAACCTCAACACCGCCGACGCCCAAGAGCTGGGCCGGGTTCGTGGCATCGGCTACTTCCCGCCGATGACCATGGAGGAGCGGGATAACGTCCTGAAGAAATTTCACCCCGACTACAAAGACACCGGCATGCGCGAGCTGGCGGTGGGTCCGAACCGGAGCGAGCGCACCCCGGACGAGTTCGCCGATCTGATCGAGGCCCACTCCCTGATCGCCGGTCAGCAGGTCGACCTGAGCAAACCGGCCTACAATGTCGATGTGCTGGTAATCGGCGGCGGCGGAGCCGGTTCCGCGGCGGCCCTGGTGGCCCAGGAGGCCGGTTCCGAGGTGCTGTTGATCACCAAGCTGCGCCACGGCGACGCCAACACGGTGATGGCCGAGGGCGGCATCCAGGGAGCCGACAAGCCCCAGGACAACCCGGTCATCCACTTCCTCGACGCCTACGGCGGCGGACACTTCACCAACGACCGCGAGCTGGTCGCCGCGCTGACCAAGGACGCCCCCCTGGTGTTGCGCTGGCTGGAGAAAATGGGGGTGATGTTCGGCAAGGACGACGAGGGCCGGATGCACGTCCTGCACGGCGGCGGCACCTCGCGCAAGCGGATGCACTCCGCCGGCGACATGACCGGCGCCGAGATCATGCGCGTGCTGCGCGACGAGATCCGCAACCGGCCC
>WJMB01000208.1 GCA_014728185.1 Candidatus Coatesiibacteriota bacterium | reverse complement strand
TGGGCCGTCACGCCGCCGCCTACACCCGGGCTCTATCCCTGGGCGACGCCGGCGGCCGAACCGGAGGAGATTGGCAACGTCTCAACGACGAACCGCTGCCGCTCTCGGGAGCCTACCTGGACCGTGATGAGACACCAGACGTCCGCTACCTGGTCGAGATAATCACCCCGGAGGGCGACCGCCTTCGTGGCGAGCCCGTCGAGCCCCTCGGCGAACCCGACGCACCCGCCCGCAACGTTGCCCTGAGCAACCCCTGGCCCTCTCCGACCATCGCGAACGCCGCCTGCGCCGTCACTCTGGATTCTCCCGCCGCCGTCGGGCTGGCCCTCTACGACCTGGCCGGACGCCGGGTCTGCACCGTCTTCCAGGGCGAGCTCGCCGCCGGTCGCCACGAGCTGACCGTTGACACCACCGGCCTGCCCGCCGGGGTCTACCTGCTGCGCCTGGACTCCAGCGGCGAGAGCCTCCTGCGCCGCCTGGCCGTGGTGCGCTAGACGACAACAAGACAACCCCGGCGACCTGCGCCAAAGCGGCTCCTGAACCAACTCGCGCCTCAGACGACGGCGGCGAGGCGTTGGCACATTTCTTGCAGCAGGGCGGGGCGGCCTTCCGGTCCAAACCGCCTCGGACTCCGCAAGAAATGTGCCAACGCCGTCCCGGGCCGGCGGGCATACCGTAGATTGGCTTTGGCGCAGGTCGCCGCCCCCACCACTTCCAAGGAGACCGAGTATGCGTCGTTTGTTGATCAGCCTGCACCTGGTTATCTTCCCGCTGCTCTTGATCGGCTGCGAATCCCCCGCCGATGACGACGGCGGTGACGTAGAAGCCGTCAGTATCACCGATAACGGCACCCACTACGCGGTCACTTTGGACTACGCGAGTGGTTTATCGCCCCGGGAGATGGGCGAGGCCTACGGCGCGGCGATCCTCGAGGCCGCCCCGAACTTCGAGGCCGATCTGGACGCCTACATCGCCTATCTCAGTCTCCAGTTCGACTACGACGAGGGGATGCGCCGCGTAGGCGAGTTGAAGGACCAGATACCCGCCGACTACCGCGAAGAGATCGAGGGCCTGGGCGCGGCGATGTCCGCCGACGCCGACGTTCCCGGCGACGGCCTGCTGTCGCCGAACGAGGTCTACGCGCTCAACCTGCTCTCCGACATCCGCCGCACCTGCCAGTGCAGCGGCCTGGGCGTTTACGGCTCGGCCTCCGACGAGGGCGGCCCCCTGGTCGCCCGGTTGCTGGACTGGGACGGCGGCGGCCTGCTCTCCCGCTTCCATGCCGTGGTGACCATCCGCAAGGACGTTGGTTCGGTCTGCCTCATCGGCTACCTGGGTCACCTGGGCGCTATCACCGCCGTTGATGACGACGGCGTCTTCGCCGGGGTGCTGGACTCCCCGACGGGCCGACCCTACGAGGTCGAGGGGCGGCGCAGCTACGTCCTCGATCTGCGCTACGCCCTGGAGACCTGCGACAACCTTGACGATGTGGCCGCCCATCTGGCCGACGGCTCCCGCGACTACTGCTACAACCACAACATCCTGCTGGCCGACACCGACGGGGTCGCCGTGCTCGAGAACAACTTCAGCGGCTGGGGCGACAATATGCACCGGGCGCTGCGTTACGACGACTCGGCCCTCAACGCCGGGGTGGAGTGGAATCACGACGACGCCACGGCCGTGGTCAACTCCTTCGTCCTCAAGGGCAACCACGACAACCACACCGACGCGCCCTGGAACACCGTACGCTGGCAATACTTCAGCCAGGCCATCGATGACAACGGCCCGACGATCGATCGACTGGAGCTCAAATCCATCGCCACCGGTGATGTCTACAACCCGGGCAACTGCCAGCACCTGACCGTTTTCGAACCGCAAACCCTGGAGCTCGAGGTGATGTTCAAGCCCGTCGGCGGCGGCGGCGGGGTCTTCGAGACGATCACGCCGGATTTCTAGTGTGAGGACCCGCCGGTTTGAGCAGCAGCGGGATCGAAAATGAACAAACAGGGCGGGGGTGTGGGACTGGTTCCCTGCCCCCGCCGTCTTGGTATTGCGTGAGTATTACTGTATGGCATCATGGAACGTGATCGGACCAAATCAGGCTGATTGGGAGCGTCTTGTTGGTCTGTTGTTTACTTCCTGGAAATGCTCGGTTTTTGGCAAAGCATTTTTTTTCATTCCCTTACTATCTGTTAGGGATCATCACAGAAGATGAACATCAGGTATCGCAGTTGGGTACTTATCTCGGCGTGAACAAGTCTGTTATCCTGCCACCAACGAAGGGGGCGATGTGGCAGGGAAGAGCAGGACTAGAGACCGGCACGTCAAGTGTCCAAGGTGCAACTTCCGCTATCACTAGAGGTTAGGCGACGAAAGGCTAATATGCAAGAGCTGAGGAAAATTGTTCAGCCATCGTCCCCGGGGGCGTCGCAACGAGCTGCCGCCGGAGAAGCGCAGTGAGATAGCGCGTCTGTTCTGGCTCGGCGTCCCGTGTCACAGGTGGCAAAGGACCTGGGCATCCATCGCAATACGGCATATCGTTACCACAAGCTAATCCGCGAGCGCATCGCCGCAGATCGCGAGGCCGAACCGGTGAAGCTCGAGCTGGACTCGATGGTCTACTCCGACGGCTGGAAGGCCTATAACAAGCTCTCACTCAACGGCTTCCACCACAGGCGGATCAACCATGACAAGACACTGGTTGACGGCAAGGTGCATATCAACGGCATCGAGAGCTTCCAGGGCTACGCCAAGCGCCGCCTAAAAGACTACCACGGTGGGTTCAAACGCAACTTCAGGCTCTTTATCAGGGAAAGGTCGTTCCGATTCAACCATCGAGACGACGAAAACGCGCTAAACTACCTCAGGAGCATACTTCACGCTTGTTCATAATTAGGTGATAATCCCTTACCTTTTATTACGGCATTTCGGAGTCAATAGCCTTTGCTGTCAGAGAAAAGACAAACGCGCAGATAACATGATTCTCTAACTGATAACGACCTTTGAATGCCGCCACTTTTCAACTGCCCGTTTTGTGACAATTCTTAGATGATCATCATTGGAATTATCAGCAGGTTACAATCATGTTTCGGTCCGGATAGGGTATTCGACCCCTACGTGTTTAGTGATTTGTATGGTGCAATCAGATTGTTAAGCTACAGCGGGTGATCTTTGTTCGGGTCTGGTCCTGATGCCACCGGGTCTTAGCCCCGGTCCTACAGTGCGTCACGAGGTGGTTTCGATAATCCCGCAGGGCCGAGGAAGGGGACCAAATCCGCACCCCGCCCTGCAGGCGGCCGAAAATATCGATTACTCACGGATCCCCTCCCCATATACAAGGGACCCCTCGCGGGGCCCCTTGTCATCCTTGCCATACCTGGAGGAAGCTTTGCAGCTTTATGATAGGCAAGTCTGTTAAATGTACGGCGGCGGGGCGGGGATTGTTCCCCGGAAAGCTCGGAAATTGTGGAAAAGTTACCGGCCCCCTAGCGCAGCTCCTCGAGGCCGCCAAGGAAGGGCCGCAGGACCTCGGGGATCACGATCGAGCCGTCGGCCCGCTGGTAGGTCTCCATGATCGCCGGGAGCAAGCGGCTGGTGGCCGTGCCCGAGCCGTTGAGGGTGTTGCAGAGCCGGCTCTTGCCGCCGCCGGCGGGCTTGTAGCGGATACCGCCCCGGCGGGCCTGGTAGTCGGTGCAGTTCGAGACCGAGCTGACCTCCCACCAGCGCTTCATCCCCGGACACCAGACCTCGACGTCCACGGTGGT
>WJMB01000207.1 GCA_014728185.1 Candidatus Coatesiibacteriota bacterium | reverse complement strand
GGCGGATAACCCACCCTGCCTATTGGCTTGCAGCCAAAGGTCACCCGTTTGCCGCCCGACTCATAACTGCCCCAATATCAAGTAACAATACTGATTATGATAGTATCGGGATTCAAGCCGAACGCAACTAATCAGCCAATCCTTGCTCGTGAAACCATCAATACCGGCCCTGATTTGGTCCGAACACGTTCCATGATCCCTTAGCTATATATGCCTGTTCAGGAACGTGTGATAATTCCACTGGATAATGTCTTGAGAACGTACCGCCTCGTCTACCTGAAGAGGAACTCTGGGTACGGATTCCACAAACGGCGTCAACTCGCTTCCCTCCTCGACAGGAGCGAGTACCCCATCCCTTCGAAAACAACCCGTCGTACCGACGCTCGGGCCGGAAACTTTTATCGGGAGACGAGTTGCAGGCTTCGGCCGACCAAACCTTTCCACTACACCCTTCGAGCAGCTCTCCGTCACCGCAGTTATTGGCCGGGTTGCTTTCCTGCTTGTTCTGACGATTCCCCGGCACAGGCGCTTTCACTGTCATCTCCTCTCGGGTTGTCTTCTCGGCACCATCGTTGATCACTGATTTGCCTATGAAAATGGGCGGCCCCGAGGGACCGCCCGTCGTGAAAATGCGGCTCGAGGAGCGGAATTGCCTAACGCTCGACGAGCTCCACGCCGAAGGCCTCGGCCAGGCCGCCCTCGCCGCCCAGGTTGAGGCTCATCATGTAGACCACGGTGCCGTCTTCGTAGTAGTCGGTGCCGGCGGGCTTGGCGTTGTTGGCGTTGGCCTGGGCGTCGGTGGAAGAGAAGCCCAGATCGGTGAATACCTCGACCAGGATCGCCCGGGCGGCGTACTGGGCCGTCTTCTCGGCCATGGCCCGGGCCTGGGCCACGTTGTCGGCTTCGGTGTCGGCCTGGGCGGTGCCGCCGACGATCAGGCGGCCGTCGACCAACTCCATATCGGCGTAGTTATTGGTGTTGACGATCAGGGCATCCTCGGTGAGCTCGGCCCGCGGGGGCAGGATATCGGGCAACGGCTCTTCGGCGTTGGAGGCTGCGCCGGCGGCCAGACCGGCGGGAACCTCGGTGAGTTCGGCCTCGGGGGGCTCCTCGGCCGCAACAACGCCGGTGAGTAGGAGTAGACTTAACAGCAGGGTCGCAGTGCGCATCACGCACCTCCAGGGTTCTTCCTCGGTGACTGGTCTCGTCATGAGACCGTTTTCAACATCACGTATTATGAAAACCGTTATCCGAGCCGATTAAAGCTGCGCACGGACTGCTCCTCCGCGCAGCGGCGGAGCAGCTCCGTTTCCAGCGCACGCTCGATCTGCGGCGTCGCTTCAGCGCAGGCAGCAATGCACCGCAACCGGAGCGGACGGTTGGTCGGGGACCACCACCGACAGGGTCCGAAGGGAAGCGTCGACGATGAACGGGTCCGGCAACAGCATGTTCAATACCTGGCTCGGGGCAATCGAGATAGCCTCAAGCCTCACTGAAGATACCGGCGAGTGCCTGCTCCTCGCAGCGGCGGAACAGCTCCGTTTCCACGGCCCGCTCGATGAGTGGTGTAGATTCCTCGCAAGCCGCCGAGCGTTGCAGCCTGATCGCGCCGTCATCGACACCGTGTTCGGTCAGCCACTCCGGATCGGGCTCCAGCAGGATCCGGCTCTCACCGCTGGAAACCTCGAGTAGAGAGAGTAAGGGTAGGGCGAAGTCATCCTCGATCGAGTGATATGCGACCGGCAGATCGTCCGGCCGGCGGTGCTCGATAATCAACAGGTGGTCGTCGCCGACGAAGGCCCCGCAACGTCCCCGGCCGGTCAGCTCCTCGGAATCAAGGAAAGCATAGGGGTGGACGTACCCCCTGCGGACGATCTCACCGGTCGTATTGTCGAGGATGAAGTAGGGGTCTTCGGGAGAGTAACCCCTGCCGTAACTCATGCTGGAGCTGCAGACGAAGGTGTGGGTTCCACCGTCGCTGAAGCAGTGGTCATGGATCATGTCGCTGTAAACGGCTAACTCGTAGCGACCGAGCAGGAAGAGCCGCTCGACCAGCAGCGATCCCGTCCAGTGGAGGTTCGCGAAGGCTACGGCGGCGGTCCTGCCGTCTGGAGCGAGCTCGACGACGACGTCGCTGTAGCGCAGATCGAGGTCGGCCAGGTACCCGCGTAGCTCGTCGGTTCTTCCGGCGTCATTAAAACCCAGGGCGGGCTGAAGAACATCGAGACAACCCCGCTCGATCAGGTACTCCTCGGCAAGCCAGCCCTCGCGCCCGTCCACCCGGCAGTGCCGCCAGAAGATGTTGGATTCGAGAAGCGGGGTCGAGAGGGTGGGTTCCAGATAAACGACTTCGTCGCCGCGCTCCAGGGTGGTGATGATCCGATCGTCGAGGGAGGGGCCGGCGCGCAGGTTGAGGGTGTCGCTCCAGACGGTCATGACCTCGAGCAGGTCCTCCCGCTTCACCCAGCCGGCCATCCCGGCAGGCTCGACGATACGGACGGCGATTTCATGGCGGTCGTGGAGTTCGACGGTGGAGTCGACGACCAGGGGGGTCTCGCTGGACACTTGGTGTTCCAACCCGGTCAAGGTTTTGTCGGCGTAGACGTCGATTACGCCCTCCCGGGCGATGTAGTGGCGCGGCAGCTCTTCGGCGTAAGCGGCGAGGATACCGCCGAGCAGCGTCAACAGACTCAGGGTTATCGTCATAGTGCGCATCACTCACCTCCCGGGGTTGCGTCCGGGACGGGGGCTCCTCACCGCCCCACAGTGTGATCCAGCCGCAGGCAAGGATCGGACGGCTGGTGGGAATCGAAAGGGTGTTCCGAGCCGCCCCTCGGAGAGGAACCGCTGCATCGCTTCAAAGATGGCTCCACAGGTCCAGATAACTCGCGGGATCGTCGATCAGTCCAGGCTCAGTCGTTGCCGGGCATCCCGG
>WJMB01000206.1 GCA_014728185.1 Candidatus Coatesiibacteriota bacterium | reverse complement strand
CAAGCGTCCCCTGGACTATCCCAACGTGGTCCACCTCGAGCTCTCCAGCCGCTGCAACGCCAACTGCAAGATGTGCCCGCACCATCGGCTGAGCCGCCCCCGGCGCGACATGCCCACGGAAACGGCCCGCCGGGTGATCCTCGATTGGCCCCCCGGGGACATCGATCGGGCCAGCCTCTTCTTCTTCGGCGAGCCGCTGCTCCAGCCGGACCTGGTCGAGTTGGTAGTCCTGTTAGGCGAGCGCCAGCCCCGGGCGATGATCTACCTGACCACCAACGGCCAGTTGCTGACCCCGGAGCTCTCCGCCGAGCTCTGGCGCGCCGGACTCAACGCCCTGGCCGTCTCCTACCAGGGTGACGACCCCGGCCTGCACGAGCAGTTGATGCGCGGAATCGTCAACGAGACCGTCGAGCGCAACATCTTCGCCGCCGAAGCAGCCCGACGGCGGATCAACCCCCGGGCGGTCTTCAAGATCAACTCCCTGCTGCTGCCCGAAACAACGGCACGGGAGCAGGCCATCCGCGAGCTCTGGAGCCGCCGGGACATCCCCCTCGAGCTGACCCCGGTCCACGAAGAGTATCGCATCCTCGATCCAACCGAGCCGGTCGAAGCCCTCCGCCAGCGTCCCTGTCCCCAGATCTTCGACTCCGTAACCGTCTACGCCCACGGCGCCGTGGGCTTCTGCTGCAGCGACCCCGACGCATCCCTCTCCATCGGCGACGTCAACGAAGAGCCCCTGGGGCGTATCTGGCTGGGTCGCAAAGCCGCCGAGCTGCGCCGCCGCCAGCTCACCGGCAACTTCTCCCGGGAACCGATCTGCGCTAGCTGCACCTACGACCTGCTGCGTGGGCCGGTTTTCTAACCCGCCTATTGGATGATCAGCATTGCTGAAAACGCCCCGCTACGGGGCGTTCGCTTCAGAGCGGAACCTCGGCGGACCGTCCGATGATTATCGTCGATCGGCCCGGCGTTGGCACGTTTCTTGCGGAATCCCGCCGCGCCTTGGTCCGAGGGCTGACTCGCCCTGCTGCAAGAAACGTGCCAACGCCTACCCGTCGTGACGGCGAGGGGTTAGTCGTCCGGGAAGCTCCGCCGAGGTTCCGCCTTCGGGGTTGCTGCGTCATCTCCGGTTAGCGGTGCAGAGGGCGAGCTGCTTGGGTGATTCGGCGGTGAAGGGCGAGTCGTCGTAGTCGCCCCAGAGGCGTTCGACGGCCAGTCCGGCGCAATCCAGCAAGGCGCGCAGTTCCTGGGGATAGAACTGGCGCATGGTCAGCTTGCGCTCGAAAACGCCGCGGCGGTCGCCGATGTCGTAGCTCCAGGTGATGTGGTTGAGCTGGGTCGCCCGATCGTAGCGACTGGATTCCCAGACGACGACCTCGCCCGCGCCGTCGGGGTCGGGGTAGCTGTGCTCGCGATGGACCTCGGCGGGATCCCGGGCGAAGTCGGTTATCTTGGGGTTGAGCAGGTCCAGCAGGAAGCGGCCTTCGGGGGCCAGGTGGGCGCGGACGCGCCTTAAACAGGCCAGCACGTCGCGGTAGTCGTGGAGGTGGGTGACGGCGTTGAAGGGGTAGACGATCAGGGGGAAGAGACGGCCGAGGTCGAAGCGGCGCACGTCGGCTTCGATGAGCTCGAGACGTTCGGCGACTCCTTCCTCCCGGGCGCGCTCGGCGGAGTATTCGAGCAGCGAAGTGGTCAGGTCCAGGCCGACGACCTGGTAGCCGGCGGCGGCCAGGGGAACGCTCAGGCGCCCGGCGCCGCAGGCCAGTTCGAGGATCGGCCCGCCGTACTCGGCGGCGCGGCGCAGCAGGAAGGGCAGGTCGCGCTCGGTCAGGGCGGCGTTGTGGGCCTCGTAGTGGCGTGGGTCCCAGTAGATGGATTCGTCTAGTCGTTCTCTCATCGGGCGGCGGTGGCCGGGGGGCCGCAGAGTCGGGCGAGGGCGTCCAGCAGGGCGCGGTCGTCCGGGGTGAAAGGATCGGGGCTGTGACTGTCGATGTCCAGCTCGCCGACGAATTCGCCGTCGTGGTGGAGTGGCAGGACTATCTCGGCGCGCACGGCCAGGCTGCAAGAGAGGTAATTGGACTCGGCGCGCACGTCGGGGACCTCGATGGTCGCGCGTTCCAAGGCCGCCCGCCCGCAGACCCCGGCGCCGAAGGCGATGCGGGTGTGCTCGGTGGGCTCGCCGACGTAGGGTCCCAGGACCAGCGTATCGGGCTCGTCGGGGCTGACCAGATAGAAACCGACCCAGTCGAAGTGGTCGATGCCTTCGGCCAGCAGGGCGCAGACGGCTTCAAGGCGGGCGGCGGCCTCGCCGGAGCCGTCGATCACGCCGCGCAGGCGCTCCAGCAGCTCGGTGTAGCGGTCGTTCACTTTATGTTCACCTCGGTGCGGGCGGGAAGCGGTTGGAACAAGAAAAGCCGCGGTCGCGGCAGTTCGATTGGCGGCGTTGGCTCGTTGCTGGTCCGCTGTGAATCCGACGATTCACTTGTTGGGTTTATCTCTTGTTATGTAGACCGGCACTTCTCGCTAATAGATTGTCAATCAACGTTTTAAAGCTTACATATCTGCCATTATCATACTGCCGTTTTGTGACAACAAACCTCGACTTGCTTCCAGTGTCGCGGTAAGCCGAAAGGCTGTCTATCTTCCCGAACGCCCCGGAGGCAAATTGCGAAGGACAAGCTGATAGTGGTCTATTGCTTGATTAAACACTTGCCGCAGCTTGCCTCCTTCAAGAGTTGACGCCCTGCTTCGAGCGTATACCGAGGCGCCCTACTCGATGCAGCTCTCTATGGTAAAAAATGCTGGTCCAGTTTCATGTGATGATCCTAAGCATTTTTCTTCCCTCCCGGCCTTCCCGGCCGAAAAGGAGAAAACCACGGCAGAGCTGGCGCGATCACTCTCGGCTTTTTTTCGACCGTTCAGGAGATCGGCTCCCACGACGGCCGACGGCGCCGCCGCGAAGCGCGACGAAGCGGGATTAGAAGCAGTCCCGCCAAAGCAATGCTTAAACTTTGCGGGCGATGGTGACCTGGAACTGGCACTCGCTGCACTGCCAGCGGCAGGCGATGACGCCGTCGCCTTGGGCCTCCTTGACCTGGGGGTCGCCGGCGCCGCAGACCGGACAGCGGCGCAGCTTGAGGTCCTCGGCCATGTGGTCGGGCCGGAACTTGGCCCATTCGAACTCGGTGCCGCACTTGTCGCACTTGGTGACGATCTGGTTGACCTCGTCGTTGACCGCCACGACCTCGACGGCGGCGCCGAACTTTCCGCACTTGGGGCAGAAGGTGCCCTTCTCGGTCATCAGAGCCTCCCATCTTGGCGGGCTTATCTCCAATACAGCGCGATTATAACACAACGCCGGCGGGGGAATCGTCAGCCCCGCCGGCGTTGTTGGTGTTACGGTCGCGGCCTAGACCGAGCTTCCGCGGAAGCGGCGGCGGAACCAGGCCTTGATCTTGACCTTCTTCTCCTCGATCCAGGAGTAGAACGTCGGTACGAAGATCAGGGTCAGCAGGGTCGCGAAGGCCAGTCCGAAGATGAAGGAGTAGCCCAGCGGCGCCCACTGCGGGTCGGAGACGGCCAGCGGGAACATCCCGCCGATGGTGGTCACGGCGGTGAGGATGATCGGCGTCAGGCGGACCTTGCCGGCCTCGATGATGGCTTCGCGGATGCCGATGCCCTCGGCGCGGCGGCTGTTGATGAAGTCCACCAGCACGATGGCGCCGTTGACGGCCACCCCGGCCAGACCGATGATCCCGACGAAGGCTATGATGGTGAAGGCATTGTTGGTCGCCGCCAGCCCGATGAAGGCGCCGATGATCGAGAGCACGATGGTGGTCATGACGGTCAGGGGCTGGGCGGTGGATTTGAACTGCAGCGTCAGCAGGATGAAGATCAGGATCACGGCGATGACGAAGGCGATGCCCAGATCGCTGAAGCTCTCCTCGATGAACTTGATGCTGCCCTCGTAGTCGATACGGTAGCCCGTGGGCAGGACCACCGATTCGTCGACGCGCTCCTTGACCTGGTTGATAACGTCAACGGCGTTGACGCCGGGCATCAGGTCGCTGCGCACAGTCACCGCGCGCTCATTCTGGTAGTGCTGGATGGCGCTGACACCCTCGGCGATGCGCAGGTCGGAGATGGTGCCCACCCGGGTGCGCATCCCGGCGAAGTTGGTGATCATCAGGTCTTCGAGGTCGTTGACCTCGGTGAGCTCGGCCTGGGGCAGCTTGACGGTGATGTCGTACTCTTCGTCGCCCTCGCGGTAGACTCCGGCCCGGGAACCGGAGATCATCGAGCGCAGACCGTTGGCCAGATCGAAGGAGGTGAAGCCGTAGAGGTTGGCCGCCTCGCGGTCCAGTACGGCCTGGATCTCCGGGGTGCCCGGGGTGATATCATCGTAGATGTTGCGGGTACCCGGGATGTCCTCGAGGATGGCCTGGAGCTGCTCGGAGATCTCGCGCTGGGTTTCCAGGTCCTCGCCGTAGACCTTCATGTCGATGGCGGCGCCGGTGGGCGGACCGCCGGAGGCCTCGCCGTAGAGGATCTCGGCGCCGGTGATGCGTTCCAGGTGGGGGCGCAGCTCTTCCTTGATCTCATCGGCGGTGCGCTCCCGCTCGTCGCTCTCCACCAGGTCGACGGTCACACCGCCGACGTAGGTCGGCGAGAGGTCGAAGAGCTGGGAGGTGGTTATCCGTCCGGTGCCGCCGACGGAGCCGCCGGAGATGGCCACGTAGCGCTCACGCTCGGGGACGTGCTCGGCGACGATGGCCTCGACCTGGCGCACCTTGTCGTCGGTGATGCCCAGGGGCGTGCCCACGGGGGTCTCCACGCTGATGATGATCGCGTCGGCGTCCATGGGCGGGAAGAGGTCGATCTTGATAACACCCAGGGCGGGCAGGCCGATCACGACGATCAGGAAGACCACGGCCGTGGTGGTGAGCACCACCCAGCGCCGGTTGAGGGAGCGCCGGATGATGCGCTCGTAGAACTCGGAGAGGCGCTTGAGGTTGAAGATGCGGTCCAGGAACTGGCGCACCCGGTGGGTGAACAGGCGGAATCCGGTGCAGCCGTCGCAGCGGGCCTGCTCCACGGAGCGCTTGAGCTTGAGGAAGCGCGCCGCGATGGGCGGGATGAGCACGATGCCCACGAAGTAGGAGCAGAACAGGGTGATCGAGACGGTGATCGGGATGTAGGACATGTAATCGCCCATCACCCCGCTCATCATCAGCATGGGCATGAAGGCGAAGATCGTGGTCAGCGTCGAGGTCAGCACCGGGTAGGCCACCTCGGAGGCGCCGGTGATCGCCGCGTCGTGACGGTTGTCGCCCAGCTCCATGTGGCGGTAGATGTTCTGGGTGACCACGATGGCGTTGTCGACCAGCATGCCGACCACCAGAATCAGCGCGGCGATGTTCATGCTGTTGAGCGTATCGCCGGTGAAGAACAGGATGGCGATGGTGATCATGATCGACAGCGGGATCGCCGTGGCCACCATGGCGGCGGTGCGGAAGCCCATGAAGAGCAGCAACACCAGGAAGACGATCACCACGCCCTGGAAGGTGTTGTCGCCCATGGTGTCCAGGGATTCGTTGACCATGTCGGCGTCGTCGCCGGTGACCTGGACCATCGAACCCGGCGGCAGGCTGATCACCTCGCCGTTGTCGATCTCGACCTCGGCGAGCTGATCGGCGATGTCGGCCTTGCGGACCGTCACCATGCCGTTGTCCACGGTGGGGATCTCGGCCTCGTAGCTGTCGCGACCGAAGTGGAAGCTGCGCACCTGGGAGGGTGTCAGCCGGACCGAGACGCCGTCGGGGGTCTCGACGGTCATCCCCTCCTGGGGCAGGCCGAGCCGGGCCTTGACTGCTTTTGAAGTGTCCAGGACGTTGGAGTTTGTCCGGCGGTAGAGGTAGATGGTGATGGTGTCGTCGCCGTCGGTGCGCGAGTAGTTGTCGCGCATTTCGGCGGGGCCGTCGGTGATCTCGGCGATGTCGCGCAGCTTGACCTGGCCCGGGATGCCGGTGAAGGGATCGGCGGCGGTGCCGACAACGACCTCGCCCAGCTCGGAGGAGCTCTCGAACTCGCCCATACCGCGAACCAGATAACGCTGGGAGCCGATCTCCACACCGCCGGAGGGGATCTGCAGATGCTGGGAGCCGATGGCCTGGGTCACGTTGGCGACGGTGACCCCGTACTCGGCCAGCTTGGCCGGCTTGAGCAGGACCTCGATCTCGCGCTGCTCTCCGCCGAAGACGCTGGTTTCGCGTATGCCGGGTATCTGCTTGAGATCGTCGGCCAGGTCCTCGGCGCTCTGACGCAGCTTGAGGGGTTCCAGGGGCGCCGAGTAGCTCAGCACCATCATCGGCACATCGTTGAGCGAGAACTCGACGACCTCGGGCTGGAAGGCGTCCTCGGGCAAGTCCGGCGCGACCTTGTCGGCGCGCTCGCGCACCTTCTGCATCGAGAAGTCGAGGTCGGCGTCGGAGGTGAAGATGGTCTGGATCAGCGCGAAGCCCTCGGAGGAGCTGCTGTAGACGTAGTCCAGGTCGGGCAGATCGGCCATCGCGTCCTCGATCTTCTCGGTCACCTGGCGTTCCATCTCGTCGGGGCTGGCCCCGGGATAGACCACACTGATGAAGGCCACCGGGATCTGGATGTCCGGATCGCCCTCCTTGGGTATCGCCGAGAGGGTGAACAGGCCGGCGATGATGATCAGCAGCAGCGCCAGAAAGAGGATGCGCGGACGGCTGAGGGTGAACTCGGTTATCTTCACGCCGCCTCCTCCCCGCTGGGTTCATCGGTCGTGGTTTGCCCGTCCTCGGCCGCCGGCTCTTCGGCGGCGGACTCCTCGGGTGGGGCTTCAGCGGCGAAGTCATCTTCGGGCAGCGAGATCAGGGTTTCATCGTCGAGGAACTGCTGACCTTCGGTGACGATGCGCTCACCGGACTCCAGGCCGGTCTCGATGACGATGCGGTCGCCCAGGGTCGGACCCGTGGTCACCTCGCGGCGCTCCACGCGCAGCTCCGTGCCCGGATCGCCCGATCCGGCGGCCGGGGGGTCGCCGATGGAGTCCAGGGTGAGGGTGTAGAGCTTCTCCTCGGACTCGATGCTGACCGTCGCGCCGGCGCCGGCGGAATCGAGGGCCTCGGCGATCTCGTCGGTGGTCGAGTTGAGGTAGACGGTCTCCTCGCCGGCGCGCAACTGCCGAACCGTGGAGCGGGGCTCGCTGCGCTGGACCTCGTGAACCACGTAGACGTATTTGGTGCCGCCGAGCTCGATGACGGCGTTGAGGGGCACGCTGATGACCTCGCCCAGGTCGCGGATGGAAAGCACCACGTGGGCCACCATGCCGCTCTTGAGTCGACCGTCCGGGTTGGGGACGCTGATCTCGACGGGGAAGGTGTGGGTCATCTCGTCGAGCTTGGCGCCGATGCTGCGCACGGTGCCGGTGAAGGTCTCGCCGGGGTAGGCCTCGACCCAGAGCTCCACGGGGGAATCCTCGGTCAGGTAGCGCAGGTCGCTTTCGTCCACTCCGATGGTGACTTTCATCGGCTCGCTCTGGACCACCTGGAAGACCACCATCTGGGGGCCGACCATCGAGCCGATGTCGGCGTTGCGCGAGGCCACCACGCCGGTCAGCGGCGAGCGGATCGTGGTCTCGGCGGCCATGTCGGTAACCTGGTAATAGCCGGCCTGGGCGGCCTCATAGCCAGCCTCGGCCATCTCCAGGCCGTTGACGATCTGGTCCCACTGGGCCTGGGATATCTTGTCGCTCTCGTAGAGCGGCTTGTAGCGATCATAGTTGTCCTGGGCCTGTTCGAGCTGCAGCCGGGCGGTCTCCATCTGGCCCTTGGAGGCCTGGCTGGAGAGCCAGTATTGACTGCCGTCGATCACTGCCAGGGATTGGCCCTTGACGACCTCGTCGCCGACCTCGACGTTGATGCGGCGCAGGCGCCCCGAGACCTCGGGGGCCACGTTGGCCTCCATCTCACCGCGCAGGACGCCCGAAAGGTCCCGCTGGACCACAGCGGGCGAGCTGGTGACCACGCTGGAGGAGACGGGGATGGGCTTTTCCTCTTCCATCTGCGGTCCCCCGCCGCCGCAGCCGGCGAACAAGGCCGCCGCCAGGACGGCCGGAACCGCCAACAGGGTGATGCGTCGAGTGTGATTCCGTAGCTTCATGTATCCTCCCCTGGGACGGCCCGCGCCGTCGGTGGAGTGGAAGGTGACGCCGCGGCGCTGCGCCGGCGGCCGTTTATCTTGATTATGATCTAATCCGTCACGGTGTCCGGGGCCCGCAGGCGGCCCAACAGACTGTCGAGGGAATCCCTGGCCTTCAGATAGGCGTAGCGGGAGTTGATCTCGCCCAGTTGCGCCAGGAGGTAGGTCTGGTTCATATCCAGATACTCGACGTTGGAGATGATGTCGTTCTCGTAGAGCCCCTCGCTGAGCTCCATGGCCTCCTGGGCGGCGGCGAGCTGCTTCTCGGAAACGGCGATCTGGGCCACGGCTTCCTCGAGAGCCAGGTAGGCCGCCTCGACGGCCAGCATGATCTCCCGCTCGGCCTGAAGGCTCTCCAGTTCGGTCTGTCGCTGGGAGGCCCGGGCGCTTTTCATCTCGGCCAGACGGCCCGTCGAGGTGAACAGGTCGACGGAGAGGATGGCCGAAACCGACCAGTAGTCGGTTTCCTTGGAGAAGGTCAGCTCCTCGCCCTGAGTCCAGCCGTAATCGGCCGACAGATTGAGTTTGGGCCAGAAGGCGCTGGCGGTCAACCCGACCTCGGCCTCGGCCAGGCGCTCGGACTTGCGGGCGATCTCCAGCCCCGGGTTGGCCTCGCGGGCCAGGCTCTGGGCCTCGCGCAAGCCGAGGTTCGGTGGCTCGGAGTCGACCTCGAGGGCCTTCAGCTCGAGCTCGTCGGAGAGCTCGGCGCCGAGGACGTTGGCCAGGTTGGCCCGGGCCAGGCGCAGGGCGTTCTGGGCGCTGAGCAGGCTCTTCTCGGCCTCGGCCAGCTCGGACTCCGAGCGCAGCATCTCTGCGCGGCTGATCAGGTCGACCTCGGCCTGGGCGCGGCTGAGCTCGGTGTGCTGCTCGAGGATCTCGTAATTGGAGAGCTGGACGAGGTGGAAATCCCGGGCCATCAACAGGTCCAGATACGCCGCGCGGGCGGTCAGGATGGCGCTCTGACGGGCGGCCTTCAGGGAGAGTTCCGAGATATCCTCGCCGGCGCCGGCCATGACCTTGCCCCAGTAGATCGCCCCGCCGTTGAACAACGGCTGACTGATGGTCAGCGAGGTGGCGAAGGTCTGCATGTCGTATTCTCCGGGCACCCCGTACTGGGCGGAGTAGCCGTCGTAATCGTTGTAGAGGATCTGTCCCGAGACCCGGGGCAGGAAGCCGGTCCAGGCGTTCCAGTCGTCGTAGCGGGCCTGGTCCCGGGCGGCCCGGGCGATGCGCAGGTCCAGATTGTTGACCAGGGCCAGGGTGACAGCTTCGTCGATGGTCAGCGACTCGTCGTCCAGAGCGGGCGTGTCTACGACGACCTCGACGGATTCGGGCGCGGCTTCCTCGGCGACGGCCGCCGAAGCCGCGAGGAGAACCGCCAGGGGGCCGACCAGCAGGATGCTTGAAGGTAAACGCTTGATCACGATTCTCACCTTGGGTTGTCGCCGTTATCGGCGTCGTCGAGTTCGGCCTCTTCCAGGTCCTTCTCCCAGCGGTCCCAGGGATAGTCCTCCAGGATGTCGATCAGGTTGCCGATCCAACTGATCAACTGGGCCATCTGCATCTCACCCAGGTGGAGCAGCTCGCGGACCGTGGGCAGGGGGTAGAGCTTGCGGACCTTGCGGATTGTCTTCTTGTGGGTCTCCAGCATGTTCTCGGCGCTGGCCACCAGCATCTCCAGGGATTCCAGGGCCAGCTCCTTGGGCAGCACGTGGATGAAGCTGACGCCGACCATGCTGGGCGAAGGCTGGGGTCTGTACTCGCTGATGAGCTCGAAGAGACTGACCCGCATGACCTTGCGACCCTCCGGGGTCAGGCTGTAAACCTTGCGGGTGGGATAACGGCCGTGCTTCTGGTACTCGAAGCTGACCAGGTCGCCCTCCTCGAGCTTGTTGAGCAGGTAGTAGATGGAGCTGAAGGAGACCCTTCCCCAGCGATGGAGGCCGCGGCGCTTGATCTCCGCGTCGATCTCGTATCCGTAGCGGGGTCCCTCGGCCAGCAGGGCCAGGACGACGACTTCGTTGTGGGGAACGGGCATCGGTCTGCTTTCAAGTAGTTAACGCTCAACTGCTCTAGGCTGGAATAGCTGAGAACACTATAGCTGTTTTTCGGCGCCGTTTCAAGCCTTATTTCTCTCAGATACCTCAGTGTTAGAGCAGCTTATACCAATGCTTAACCGAGCGTCTGTGCCCCAGGTCACATTTGTTAAAAATATAACGTCTCAATAAAGATGAGAAATAGTCTCCACTAATGAAACAAATTTTCCAAATGTTGGAATAGATAACTCCCCTCCATCCTCTATGACGCAGGTACGCACATATTGGTTTCAGTAAACAAAAGAGGGACCCTCGCAAGAAACAGGACCAACATTTGCAACCTCAGAGAGCGGCATCGAGTAGAAGCCTCGAAAAAAGAACGGCGGAAGCCGTCAACTCGAGAGGCCGGCCGGCTGATCCGAGGGTTGAACCAGGCAGGCGTTTTATCGAGTCGAAGCTTTCAGCAAGGCGGGCATCAAGAGCTCGTCACTCGCAGCAGCTCTCAGCAGCTGCAAATATCGGTTCAGTTTCGTGTGATGATCCCTAAAGCAGTTATGAGTCGAGCGGCAATCGGATGGCCGTTAATTGCCGGTTGCTAAGCAGGCTGGGTTGTCCTCCGAACAGGCCCCTTGCAACCGCCGCTTTTCGATTGCTGACAAGTGTCGGGGACTTCTGCTGCAACACATCTATTATCAGCAGATTACAATCGCAACCCGGTCCGAACAGGGCCTGCGATCCCTGGGGGATGATCACTTACACGGAGGTCGCCATGACAAGCTAACAGATTGTCATTATACGCTTTACAGCTCGGCAAGCCTCGCCCTCCCTGGAATCGACACCGGGGCTCAAGCTCGTTTGGTTGAGCAAGCACCAAGGACGGCGGCCCGGCGATCCCGCTTGGCTGCTGGAGAGACCAAGCGCTGGTGAATAGGCTACGGCGGTGGCCGGCCGGGGCGCAAGAAAAGGCGCCCGTGAGCGCCTCGAACACAACGGGATATCAAGCGGTCTCAGCGGTCCGCCGCGGGGAAGTCGCTGCCGGCGTGGGCATCCAGTGCCGGATCGACGATCAGGCTCTCCAGGCCGGGCAGAGTCTCGATCAAGGCCGAGCCCTCCTCGGGACCCAGAACAAAGACCGCCGTTGCGTAGGCGTCGGCCTCGGCGCAGCTCGGGGCGGTCACCGTGACCGAGACGGCCCGTCGGACGGGCTCACCGGTCCTCGGGTCCAGCAGATGGTGGTAGCGCCGGCCGTCCCGCTCGAAGCAGCGCTCGTAATCCCCCGAGGTGGCCACGGCACCGCCGTCGAGTTCGACCACGGCGTAGAGCTCCTCCGGGGCGCGGGGATGCTGGATGCCGATACGCCAGGGGGCGCCGCTCGGTGAGCTTCCGAAGCAGGCGATATCCCCGCCGGCGTTGACCAAGCCCCCGGCGAGTCCGGCGGACTCCAGGACCGCCAGGGCGCGATCCACGGCCCAGCCCTTGGCTATCCCGCCCAGATCGAGGATGAAGCCCGGGGGCAGCTCCAGCGCGCCGTTCTCGTAGACGACGCGGCGGTAGTCGACCAACTCCCGCGCCTCGGCCAGCTCCTCCGCTTCGGGCACACGCCACTCACCGTCGGTGAAGCCGTAGGTGGTCAGCAGGGGCCGCACCGTGGGATCGAAGGCGCCGTCGCTCTTCGCGGCGACCTCGAGAGCCAGGTCTAGAATCGCGGCCAGCTCCAGGCTCAACACCTCCGCGCCGGCGGCGGCGTTCAGGCGGGAGAGCTCGCTGGCGGGATCGCCCAGGGAAGCCGCGGCCTCGATGGCGCGAATCTCATCCACGGCGGCGTCCAGAGCCGTCGCCAGCTCATCGCGCTGCGTTCCCACAGCGGTCAGCTCGACGGCGGTGTCCATGGCGACCACCGTTCGCCGCTCGACCAGGTGTCCCTGATCGCACGAAGCGGTCGGCAGGGCGGCCAGGACGGTCACGATCAAGGCTCTGGTGATGTACGATCGCATCGGGCGGCTCAACCTGGGTGAATGCCTTGTCGGGGGGATGCCGGTCTTCAGCGGTGGAAGGGAAGGCCGAACCGGCTTGCCCCGATCGCGCCGCTAATCATCCATCTATCGCCGGACCTTTCGGGCTCAGACGCCCTCGGGATCGCGCCCGTCCAGGGCGGCGTTGGCCAGGGCGTCGGCCAGGCGGTTGGCCTCGCGGGGGATGTGCTGATAGCTGACCCGCTGGAAACCGGCGGCCAGCTCGCGTGCCTTATCGCGCAGCTCGCGCAGCGCGGCGTTCTTGGCCTTGTAACGTCCGGTCATCTGCCGCACGACGAGCTGGGAATCCAGGCGGACGGTCAGCTCGCTCAGGCCCAGCTCGCGAGCCAGCTCGAGACCGGCGAGCAGCCCCCGGTACTCGGCGACGTTGTTGGTCGCCCGGCCGATCCGGGCGGCTCGGCGGGCCAGCTCGCCGCCGTCGGCGTCGAAGAGCGCCGCGCCGTAGGCCGCCGGACCCGGGTTGCCCCGGCTGCCGCCGTCGGCGTAGAGCACCCCGGAGCGCGAGCCCGTCGACTCCGGCTCGCCGATCAGTCCATCGAGGATCTCGATCAGCTCGGCGCGGCTGATGCGCTCACCGGCGGCCAAGCGACGGCGTAGTTTTTTCAGGATTGCGAGCATGGGTTATGATTTTCTCAGGTTGGGCGGCTTGCGTGATGAGTACACTCGATCAAGCGAGTCGGGTTGGACAAGGGCTTATGGCAACAACATCAAGCGTACCCGATGGTTATCAATATCGCGGCGACCACCGGGAGGCTTCAATGCCGTGGCATTGACGGACCTATCCCGGATGCGCGGTTTGGTTCGTATCCACCGAGGACAAGCGCCGCCGCAGTGTTCTCGATCCCTGACGCCGACGATCCGGTGTCAGCCGCCGCTCCATGCTCAGGGACGGGCGGCGAGGTGGAGGGCGCGCAGCTCGGAGAGCTGCGGTCCACGTTCCGGGGGGCGGCCGAGAAGGCGCGCGAGGGCCGGGGGCAGCTCGGCGGGCAGGGCGGTATCGGCGAGCAGGCCGTACCAGCAGTCAACGATGTCATAACCGGACGGCCTCTTTGCAATGCAAAATAATTCGAGCCAGGCACGGTTTTCCAGGTAGCGGGCGTTGACGACCAGCAGACGGTCGCCCTCGTCCAGGGCGCGCAGCGGGCTGTCCAGGTCGCCGGCGGCGTGGTCGGCGGCGTACTCAGCGGCGTACTCGGCGGCGATCCAACGGGCCAGGGTCGTCGAGAGCCACTCCGCCGGGTCCAGGGGCGTGACGGCCAGCGCCGCTGCGGCGGGGATCGCCGTCGCCGGCAACAGCAGCGCAATCAGGGCTGTCCGGGTGAGCCTGAGCATGGACCCATGTTAACACAGTCCCGGACCCTCGGGCATCTTCATGCCCACCTCGCTCCCCCCCTCGCTTGCTCCCTTGGAAGATTTGTAGTAGTTTGATAGGCGTTATCTCTTGATGAGAGGTCAACAACTTATCAGCATCCGCTGATACCGACTTCGGGAGGTCGCCTTGTCCAGATCGATCACGCTGCTCAGAACCCTTGCGTTCCTGTCGTTTGCGGCCCTCGCAACCCTCGCTTCGACGGCCGCCGCCGACGTTCCCCTGCCCGGCACTCCGGACTGGGAGTGGCACGACACCCAGCAGTGGGCCTACGGAGGCCTGGCCTTCGGCGACGCCGACGACGACGGCTTCCTGGACCTGCTGGTCGGCACCTACGACGGCAGCAACTGGTATCCGCCGATCCCCGAGTACCACAACCTGATGTTCCTCAACGCGGACTTCGGCCTGCCGTCGGCGCCCGACTGGGCAGCCTCGGTCCAGCGCCACTGTAGCGAGGTCGCCGGTGGAGATGTCGACGGCGACGGCGTGCCCGACGCCTTCTTCGCCAACGGCGGCAGCGGCTACAACCCCTGCACGGTCTACTACGGCGACTCCGCCGGTCCGGGCTCCTCGCCGGACTGGACCTCCAGCGAGCCGGCCTGGGCCGTGGGCGCAGCCCTGGGCGACATCGACGGCGACGGCTACCCCGACGCCGCCACGGCTAACCAGGGGCGCAACCAGTACGACCCCTACCGCCCGGTCTATATCTTCTGGGGCACCTCCTCGGGTCTGCAGAGCAGCCCGGGCTGGCAGTCCAGCGTCGCCGAGTGCAGCCAGATGCCCGCCCTGGGAGATCTGGACGGCTCCCACCTGACCTCGGATACAGCGGTCTTCACCGCCGACGGTGTGCGTCAGGTCTTCTGGCTGCCCCACGCACCCTTCGTCAGCATCGACGACGTGCGCCTCGACGGCTCGCCCTTCACCCTCAACTGGTGCTGCGACCCCGTGGCCGGCTGGTTCAGCCCCGACGGCCACATCGCCGCCGGTCAGAGCCTGGAAATCGACTACTCCTACAGCACCCGGTTGGACCTCGTCGTGGCCAAATGGATCAACTACGACACCTGCGTCTACCCCAACGACAACGGCACGCCGCAGACCACACCGGGCTGGAGCTCGGGACGGACGGGCTCCGGCGACGAGAAGGCGATCCTGGTCGACTATGACCGGGACGACGACCTGGACCTGTTGGTCGCCGCCGACTCGCTGCGCATCTACGAGAACACGGGCGGCACCCTGGGCGCCGCGCCGGTCTGGGAGACAGCGGACGATCTGCACACCAACGACGCCCTTTGCGGCGATTTCAACCATGACGGCTACCCGGAGATCGTGGTGGCCAACGGCACCTGGAAGGGCCTCAACATCTACGAGAACCAGGGCGGCTCCTACAACGCCGTCCCGGACTGGACCTACACCGGTGACGAGCAGGTGCGGGCGATCGCCGTGGGCGACGTGGACTGCAACGGCGCCCTGGACCTGGTCGCCGGGTTCTCCCGGGAGCCCCTGGCCCTGTTCCTGAACACCACGGAATCCTCGGAGACCACCGTGGTCGACTTCACCGCCGAGACCGGCCACGCCGGCGTCCTGCTGCGCTGGAGCCTGGACGACCCGGGCGCCGCCCGCGAGGTGGTAATCAGCCGCGACGGAGCGCCCCTCCACGAGTCGCCCCTGGAGCCCGCCGCCGAGGGTGCCTACCTGGATAGCGAACCCGCCGCGAACAACAGCTATCTGCTGACCGTCACCGCCGCCGACGGCCGCCGGATAAGCCAGGGTCCCCTCGAGGTGCTCTGGGAACCCGCCGGCGGCATTACCGAACTGGCCGCCCCCTGGCCCAACCCGGCCGCCGGCGTCGTCAACGTTTCGGTAACCCTGGGCGAGTCCCAGTCCGTGGCGCTGGCCGTCTACGACCTGGCCGGACGCCGGGTGGCTTCTCTGGCCGAGGGAGGTCTGGTCGCCGGACGCCACGACTTCGCCTGGAGCTGCGTCGCCGCACCCTCCGGAGTCTACCTGATCCGCCTGGAGACAGCGGACGGCTCGCTGACCCGCCGCGTGGTGGTGGAGCGGTAAACCTCGATCAAGAACGACTGCAACCCGCCGCGGACCGCTCGGACAGCCGTTCGCTTCCGTCCTCCACGGGGCTGTTGAAACCACTATACCGATGTGCAGCGTGCGAGCAACCTTCCTTCGTATAAGCAAGGGTCGACCTTCGGGTCGACCCTTTTCTACCAGCAGCGGTTCCGCGAATCACTCATCTAGCCTGGAGAAGCCTTCCTCCGCGTCATTGACCAGTTGCGCCCGCTGGCGCATTAGAACGGCGTTTCGCACCGACCCCGGCGATCGGTCCCTACTCGCCCCCCGGGGCGGGGACGGCGATGCCGGACTTGCGGTAGAAGCTCAATCGGCGGCGCAGCGTGGACAGCGAGATGCCCAAGGCGTCGGCGGAGTGACGGCGGTTGCCCTTCAACCGGCGCATCACGGCCAGGATGTGCTCCTTCTCGACGTCCTCGAGGGTGCGGATCTCGCCGTTGGAGGAGCGGATGATCTCGTCCTCGGGGTGGGGGGTGGTGGCCCGCACCAGGGCGGCCGGGTCGGGGTTGTTGCCCGAAAGGATCAGCGAGCGCTCGAGGATGTTGCGCAGCTCGCGGACGTTGCCCGGCCAGGGGTAGTTCTCCAGGACCTGCAACTGCTCCGGGGAGAGCTTGATCTCGGTGTGAGGGCGGTGGCGCTTGAGCAGGGCCGCGGTCAGGGAGGCGACGTCCTCGGGGCGCTCGCGCAGCGGTGGAACGTGGACATTGATCACGGCCAGGCGGTAGTAGAGGTCCTGGCGGAAGCGGCCGGCGGCGATTTCCTCATCGAGGTCGCGGTTGGTGATGGCGATGACCCGGACGTCGATCTGGATCTCCTCTTCGCCGCCCAGGGGCCGCAGGCGCTGCTCCTCGAGGACGGTCAGCAGTTTCTTCTGCAGGTTGAGCGGCATCTCGCCGATCTCGTCGAGGATCAGGGTGCCGCCGGAGGCCAGCTCGAAGACGCCCTTGCGGCGCCGCTGAGCGCCGGTGAAGGCCCCCTTGACGTGGCCGAAGAGCTCGGCCTCGATCAGCGATTCGGGGATGGCGGCGCAGTTGAGGGTCACCGGCGAGGCGTCATCACCGGTGCGCTTGTGGATGGCCCGGGCGACAACGGCCTTGCCCACGCCGGTCTCACCGGTGATCAGCACCGGGGAGCGGGAGCCGGCGGCCAACTCGACCAGGCGGCGGATCTGGGCGGCCTGGGGGCTGACCCCGGTGATCTCGTCGGCGCTGCGATTGCGGGAGCGCTCGTAGCGGTTGATCAGCTCGCGTCGCTCCAGACGCAGCGTCTCAGCGGCGTTGCGCACCGTGAGGAAGAACTGGTCCAGGTCCAACGGCTTGGTCAGGTAGTCGTAGGCCCCGGCCTTGACCGCCTTGACGGCTTGGGAATAGGAGCCGAAGGCCGTGGCGAAGATCACCTTGGAGTCGGGCGAGACGTCCATCAACCGACGGCAGACCTCGATGCCGGGCAGGTCGGGCAGGTTCTGGTCCAACAGAACCACATCGGGCAGCCGGCGCCGGTACTCGGCGATGCCGTCCTCGCCGCGGACGGCGAAGAAGGCGTCGTACCCGCGCGCCGCCAGGCCGTCGCAGATGGTCTCGGCGAAGATCTCGTCGTCGTCGACGACCAGGATTCGAATAGGTGTGCTCAAAACGTTGACTCCTCGATGGTTGACGGGCACGCCGCGCGGCCCGGAATACACACGTATATGATCGTTGCCATGCTCAGCCGCATCCACGGCAGGGGGTATCGATTGATCCGGTGATTGATCGCGGAGGATTGAACCGGCTCATTCAGCCGTTACACATGGATGACGTTCCGTAGGACCGCTCTTGACAAAATCATGGTCGGTTCGCCGGCAGGTTCCGCATCCCGTTGAGGGGCGAGCTGTTGAGTTGCCATTCGGCATCGTCACCAGCCCCCGACTCAAACAACCGCCGCTTTGTCAGCTCCATTGTGTGACCGGCCCCGCCGCCCGGTATCGGTGCCCGATGCGAAGCAGGCGCCCGGACCGGATCAAACACGCTTTCCGGTCTGCAAACCAACCGGGGTGGCGCAGGCTGTAGGTAACAACTCTGTCGTCGAAGGCAGCTCAGGATGGGCGGCCCAACCGCGAGACCCCGGCCAGCGCGGGGAGCGAGAAAAAACTATGGTTGAGGATGTTCACTATCCAATAACCACCAGTATAAACTTGTCGAAGCATATTCTCATTGTCAAGGGCGGCTCCGGCACCACTTACTTGATCGGCAGCTCGTCCTCGGAGTAATCGGTCACCAGGGGCAGCCGGATGGTCACCCGGGTGCCCTGGTCCTCGTAGGAATCCAGTCGCACCAGACCGCCCATCTGCTGGACCAGCTTCTGCACGATGGCCAGCCCCAGGCCGCTGCCCTCGGTCTTGGTGGTGTAGAGCGGGGTGAAGACGTTGGGCAGGTCCTTCTTGGCGATGCCGGTGCCGTTGTCGGTGATGGTCACCACGGCCCAGTCGTCGGTGCAGCGGCTGGCCAGCTCGATCAACGGTTTGGGACGCTCGCGGCAGGCGCTGATGGCGTTGTCGACTATGTTGAGCAGCACCCGGATCAGGGCGTCACGATCCACCCGCACCAGGATGTGGGGGCAACCCAGCTTGAGCTTGAGCACCACGCCGTTGTTGAAGGCGTTGTCGACCAGCAACCCGCCCTTCTCGCGCAGGAAGCGGTCGAGGAAGAGCAGCTCGTTCTCCAGCTCATCGAACTTCTGGTACTCCTTGAGGGTCCGCAGCAGGCGCTCGGCGACCTTGAAGGTGTCCAGGATGCGGCGGAAGTAGGTCTCCCGCTTCTCCAGGGGGAAGGTGTCGATGTTGCCCTTGAGCACGGTGATCGTCGTCTTCAGGGTGTTTAAGGCGTTGCCGATCTCGTGGCGGATAGAGGAGAAGATCTGCTCGACCTGGTTGACCATGGCCTGTCGCTGAACGGCCTCCTGGGCCTCGTGCTGCTCGGTGACGTCGCGCATGACCTCGATGACGCCGATGATGCTCTTGGCGTCGAAGACGGGGAAGGCGGTCACCTCGAAGCGACGCTCGTTCTCCAGCCGGATGCAGTCCTCGCGCCGGCCGTTGTTGAAGGCGGCCTCGACGACGCAGTACCGGCACTGGCCGGCGTCCTTCCAGATGGCGTGGGCGTCGAGCCCGCGCAGCTCCTCGGTGGGCAGCCCGACGTACTGCTCGACGGCGCGGTTGGCCCAAACGATCTGCATCTGGGAATCGACGAAGACCACGCGATCGGTGATGGCGCTGAGCATGCCCTCGAACTGGGCCGAAAGCAGGCGGTAGCTCTCCCGGGAGTCGAAGAGCTCGCGCCGGGCCTTCTTGCTCTCGGTGATGTCGCGGGCGACGTGAACGGCGCCCTGCATGTGGCCGTCCTCGTCGACCAGCGGTGTGACGCTGACCAGGTAGTCGCCGCCGAGCATCTTCTGCTCGCTGATGTGCTCGCGACCGTCGGAGAGCATCTGCACGTGGGGGCAGCTTGAGACCGGCTCCCCGGTGCCGTGGAACAGCTCGAAACAGAGCTTGCCGATCAGGTCGTGGGGCGCCACGCCCAGCTTGTCCGCCATGGCCTTGTTGACGCGGTTGATGCGGAAGGCGTCGTCGAGAATGGTCACCAGATCGGGCACGGTGTCGAAGGTGCGCACCCACTCCTGCTTGGCCTGGACGATGGCCTCATGGGTCCGGCGCTGGGCGGTGACGTCGGTGGTGATGATGTAGCGGCCCTTGACAGGGTCGTCGTCGGGATAGGAGTAGCGGTTCTGCACGCAGCGGCGCTCACCGTCGGCGGTGAGGATCCAGAACTCCAGCACGTCGGGGTAGTCCTCGCCGCTCTTGGCCTTGCGCTCGGCCTCTTCGAGCTTGGCCCGCTCCTCGGGGGCGGCGATCTCCAGGATGCCCATGCGGGCGATCTCCTCGCGGGGGTAGCCGAAGATCTCGCCGACGCGGCGGTTCATGTAGACGGTGCGCCCGCCCTCGATGATGGTCAGCCCGTCCTGGATGCTGTCGGCCATCCGGCGGAAGCGCTCCTCGCTGTCGGCCAGGGCCTCCTCGGCCCAGCGACGGCGGATGAGGAAGGAGGCCTGCTTGAGGATCGCCTCCAAGGCGAAGCGGCACTCGGGCTCGCCCTCCGAGGTGCGCAGCAGGATCAGGCCGCCGAAGGGCTCTTCGCCCAGGGAGAAGCCCATGGTGTAGACGCCCTTGACCCCCATCAGCTTCTCGACGGCCCGGGTGATGGTCTTGGGGAAGCGACCGGTGCCCAGGGTGTGCAGTCCGCCGGTAACCTCCTCCAGGCGGCCGCTGGTGTAGATCCTGTGCTCCTCCTCGTCCATCTCCTCGACACGGAAGCTCATCCGGCGGGGGTCCTCGTTGAAGCGGGAGAGGATCTTCTCCTGCACGCCCTCGAAGCCGTAGTGGCGACGGATGGTGATGCCCTCCCCGCCGGGGTCGCGCAGGGTCAGCAACAGGTAGTTCGCGGTGTTGAGGCCGTGGATGCGCTCGCCGACGATGTCCAGAATCTCCTCGACGTCTCGGGCGCGGTTGAGCCGGGCCGCCGTCTCGCTGATCAGCTTCAGCTCGCTGATGTAGCGCTCCTTGGCGTCCTCGGCCCGGCGGCGCTCGCTGATGTCATGGAAGCTGGCCACACCGCCGTAGAGACGATCGTCGTCGTCGATCAGCGGCGCGGCGCTAACCGAGAGCCACTTGAGCTTCCCGGTTTGCGAGACGATACCGTGCTCTAGATGCTCGACGGGCCGTCGCTCCTTGAGGGCCACGCTCAGGGGCAGCTCATCCAGGGGGTAGGGCTCGCCCCAGAGGTCCACCTGGCGCCACTTCCGGCTGTCGTAGCGCCCGGAGAAGAAGTCCTCGACGTCGACCTCCAGGATCTCCGCCGCCGCCGGGTTGGCGTAGATGAACTCGCCCCGGGTGTCGACCATCACCAGGCCCTCGGAGAGCGTGCTGACCATCTTGTCCAGCTTCTGCTCGGACTCGGCCAGCGCCGCCTCGTAGCGCTTGCGCTGCAGGGCCAGGGCGTAGAACTCGGCCAGCCGGCCCACCACCTCGATGTCGCGCTCGCTGTAGCCGTTTGCGGGGTTGGCCAGAGCGATCTGCCCCAGCAGTCGATCGCCTACGGTCACCGGGTAGGCCAGGAAGGCCCCGAGGGGGATGTGGCCCTCGGGGACACCGCCGGTCGAGGCGGGATGCTCGGCGGGATCATTGGTGTAGAAGGGTTGCCTCTCGTTGAGAGAGTGCCCCCACAGGCCGCCGTAGCGGCCCTTCTCGTCGGGAGGGAAGGCGATCGTCCGCTTCGCGGCCTCGACGGCGCAGTTCTCCATCATCTCGGTCAGGGAGTGGCTGAGCATCACTCCGCTGACGGGATCGATCTCGCTGACGTAACCGTGGGCCGAAGCGGTGAGCTCCCGGGCCTTGTCGAGGACGGCCCGGGTGATCTCGACCATGCCCGATTCCGGGGCCACCAGGGGCGGATAAAGCTCGGAGAGCGCCCGGTTGATCTCCAGCTCGCGACTGAGCGCCAGTTGGGCGCGGTGGCGCTCGGTGACGTAGACGCCGGTAATCATCACCGCGTAGGGCTTGCCGTCCTGCTCCAGGATGGCGTGGTCCTGGCTGAACAGCACCTGGCTGATCGCGCCGTCGGAACTGATGATCGGAATGACGGTCTCCGGGGTGGGCGCGTCGCTCAGGGT
>WJMB01000205.1 GCA_014728185.1 Candidatus Coatesiibacteriota bacterium | reverse complement strand
TTCTTGCGGAGTCCGGGGCTGGGTCGTCCAATCGGCCGCCCCGCCCTGCTGCAAGAAACGTGCCAACGCCGGGCCGGGCGGGGGCTGGTGGCCTTGGTGAGTTTCGGCGAAGGTCGCTCCCGGGGCGCCGAGTCGGTTCATGGTGACGATGGCGGCGTGGTTCCGAGCGGCCTTGCGTTAATCCTGCTGGTCCGGTTAAGGTCTTGTCCTTATCCGGCCGGAACTGGTATCATGGGGTCCGTTAACGGCGAGCTTGAGAGGAGAAAAAGACGCATATGGAAAAAACAATCGTCATTGTTGGCGCTGCGGTGCACACGGTCGCCGGTCCGGTCATCGAACCCGGCGTCGTGGTCATCGCCGGTGGGCGCATCCGCGAGGTCGGCCCCGAGGGCCGGGTAAGCATTCCCGACGACGCCGAGCGTATCGAGGCCCGGGGCATGCAGCTCACGCCGGGCCTGATCGACGCCCACGCCCATATCGGCGTCTTCAACGAGGCCCAGGGCGAGGACAACTGGGACGGCAACGAGATGACCGATCCCGTCACGCCGCACCTGCGGGTCATCGACGCCCTCAACCCCCATGCCGTTGCCTTTCCCGACGTGCTGGCTTGCGGGGTGACCACGGTCTGCACGCTGCCCGGCTCGGCGAACCTGATCGGCGGCACCGGCGCGGCGATCCGGACCTGCGGCCGCACCGTCGACGAGATGGTCCGCCGTTACCCCGTGGGGATGAAGATGGCCCTGGGGTTCAACCCCAAGAGCGTCTACCGGGAGCAGAAGAAGACCCCGGCGACGCGGATGGCCAACGCCGCGGTGCTGCGTCAGGCCTTGCGCAAGGCGCGCAACTACGCCGAGAAGAAAGCCCATCACCAGGACAAGGTCCGGGCGATGCGCCGCAAGCCCGCCGAGGAGCGGGAACCCCTGCCGCCCTTCGAGGTCGATTTCAAGCAGGAGGCCCTGCTGCCCGTCCTCGACGGCGAGCTGCTCGCCCGCTGCCACGCCCACCGGGCCGACGATATCCTGACCGCCCTGCGGGTGGCCGACGAATTCAATCTCCAGCTCTCGCTGGAGCACTGCACCGAAGGCTACAAGGTCGCCCCCGAGCTGGCCGCCGCCGGAGTGACCTGTGTGCTGGGGCCGCACTACATCGAGATGCGCTACAAGGCGGAGTTGCTGGGGCTGAACCTGGCCAACGCGGCGGTGCTTCACCAGGCCGGCGTCGAGATCTGCATCCAGACCGACGCCAGTTGGGGCGTGCAGTGGTTGACCAACAACGCTGCGGTCTGCGTGGCCCACGACCTGCCCGGTGAGGTCGCCCTGCGGGCGATAACGCTCAACCCGGCGCGCCTGTTGGGCCTGGAAAAGGAACTTGGCAGCATCGAACCCGGCAAGACGGCCGACCTGGTCCTCTTCGCCGGCGATCCACTCGACATCCGCAGCCGGGTCGTTCAGGTCTGGCTGGAGGGGGAAGCCCGTAAATGACGCCGAACCAGATCAACGAAGCCGACAACACCGCCGAGGGAAGCCCCGCCGAGCCGATCCAACTGGGTGATTCCGCTCAGGCCGTGCTACAGCAGGCCGCCCGCTTCGTGCCTCCCCAGGCCGAACTCGAGCCGCGCCAACTGATGGCCGCCCTGCTGGTCAGCGAGAGCCAAAACCTGCGCCGGATGGGCGTCGACGTGGACGCCCTGGCCTCCAACGCCCAGCAGTCCCTTATCGACGACGCTCCGGACGAGGACCCGGGGGCGCGTGAGCTCAAGCTTTCTATGGCCACCCGGGAGATCCTGGGGGCTTCCTTCGAGCTGGCCCAGCTCGAGAAGGCCGCCAGTGTCGAGGCCGGCCACCTCTTCGTGGCCGCGGTGCGTGGCGCCGACCAGACCGTGCGCGAGTTCTTCGACAAGGCCGGCCTGGACCGCGACAAGCTCATCGACAGCTTCCTGATGACCACCCGGGACCAGGGGCGGATGCTGCTGGAGAAGATCGGCGAGGACTGGACGGCCCAGGCCGCCGAGGGTAAGCTGCTGGAGCGCGTCGGCCGCGAGAGCGAGACCGACCGGCTGATCGAGATCCTGCTCCACAAGCACAAGCGCAATCCCCTGCTGATCGGCCCCGCCGGGGTGGGCAAGGACACTATCGTCCAGCAGCTCGCTCTGCGCCTGGCCGCCGGTGAGGTCCCCGACCGTCTGGCCGATCTGCGGATAATCTACATCCATCCCGATCGCATGTTCTCCGGGGTCAATAACCTGCAGGACTTCAGCACCCGGGTGGAGCAGCTCTCCCGGGCCGCAGCCGACGGCAAGATCGTCCTCTATCTCGAGGATATCCAGCGCTACGTCATCGATGAGAGCGGCAAGTTCAACGCCGCCCTGGCCAACGTCGTCAAGGGCCTGATCATCAGCCCGGGCATCACCATCATCGCCGCCACCAGCACCCTGGGTTACTTCAACTACGTGGAGAGCGATCCGGCCCTGGGCCGCCGCTTTTACCTGCTGCGCGTCAACGAACCCGACGAGGACACCGCCCAGGCCATGCTCGAGGACTCGGCGGCCGAGCTCGAGAAGCACCACGGCGTCAAGATCACCCGGGCGGCGATCTCGGGCAGCATCCGCCTGGCCGGAACCTACCTGCGGCACCGCCGCTTCCCGGATTCGGCCATCGGCATCCTCGATCAGGCAGCGGCGCGGACCTATTTGATTCGCGGCGGCGAGGACCACGAACCCCAGGTCCGTCTGGCCGAGGTCGAGGAAACCGTGGCCGAGATGACCGGCATCAACTCCCCGGGCATCACCGCCGATTTGCGCGAGAAGTTCCGTCGCCTCGAAGAGTACTTGAGCGAGCGGGTTATCGGACAAGAGGAAGCGGTCAAGGCGCTCTCCGGCGTGATCCGTTACACCAAGAGCCGCTTCGACGTCAACTCCCAACGACCCGACGGCGTACTGCTGTTCATCGGACCGGCCGGCAGCGGCAAGAGCAAGATGGCCGGCACCGTGGCCGAGTTCTTCTTCGGCTCCGATCATGCCCTGATCGATTTGCAACTGGATCGGGACCAAAACGAGAACCAGCTTGGCGCCCTGGTCGCCCAGGAAGGCCCCAGCCTGGTCAACCTCATCCGCCAACTGCCCAACGGCGTGGTGCTCTTCGACAACATCGACAAGGCCCAGCCCGAGACCCGGGCCTGGATCAAGAAGGTCATCAGTCAGGGCTGGAACCTGGACGCGGCGGGCAACATCGTCCACTTCTCCGACGCCACCATCATCATGACCGCCTTCCGCGACCTCTACAAGGATTACGAGGCCGTGGGCTACAGCGGCGACAACGGCTACCGCAGCAACCCGGACCGTATCCGTTTGGAGTTGGAGAAACACCTGGGCGCCGACTTCCTCAACCACATCGACGACATCATCTTCTTCCGTGATCTTACCGAGGACGACTGCTACCACATCCTCAAAGAGAAGCTGCTGCCCCGGGCCCAGGAGAAGATGGCTGAGAGCAGGATCAACCTAGAGGTCACAGACCAGGCCCTGCGGCTTGTCGCCAAGGAGGGCTTCTCCCCCACCTTCGGCGCCAGTTATCTGAAGAACACCTTCCAGCGGATGGTGTTGGTTCCGGCCGCCAACCGCCTATTCACCGGCGAGTTGGGCCGCCAAACCACCCTGCGCATCCTGTTGCGAAACGGCGAACTCGTCGTACAGAAGGCGCGCAAGTAGGCGGCGGGAGGTACGAAAATGGGCAGACTCTGGCGCTGGTTGATGAGCCGACGCGGGATCAACGTCAAGGTGATCCCGCACTCCGAGGGCGCGGTGCGCGACCGCCACCTGCCCTACTGGCTGCTGAGCCTGATCCTGTTGGTCTCCCTGGGAATCCTCACCGTGCTGGTCGTGCTGGGGTTCCGCTTCGCCCAGCAGGCCGTCGACGAGGAACGTCTAATCGAGCTGCGCGACCGCACCACCTCGCAGAGCGAACAGTTGGTCAGCTTCAACGAACAGATCCAGAAGCTCGAAAGCGAAGTGGCCAATCTTGACGAGCTGGTGGAGCGGCTGGAGGCTCTCAACACCAGCATCGATCTGACCAACCCGGACAAGCTGGAGGCCTCCCGGGGCGAGTTCGTCAGCAGCCTACCGATGGATTCGGTCATGGAGGGCGGTTCGGCGGGCAAGAGCTCCATCGGCGCCCTGGTCACCCGCTCCGGCACTTTGGCCCAGAGCCTGGCCGCCATCGAAGAGCGCCTCGAAGCCGACTCCGCGCTGCTACGCTACACCCCCTCCATCAAGCCCGTCGACGGCGAGGAATGCTACATCACCGCAGTCTACGGCCTGCGAACCAGCGAGTACACCGGCTACCAGTACTTCCACCGCGGGATCAACATCACCGCCCCGACCGGGACCCCCGTTCTGGCTCCAGCCGACGGCACCGTCGAGTTCGCCGCCCACGAAGGCAACTTCGGCCTCAAGCTGGTCATCGATCACGGCGGCTACTACAAGACCGTCTACACCCACCTGCAGCGCGTCTACGTCCAGCCCGGCCAGGCGATAACCCGGGGGCAGCCCATCGCCACCGTGGGCAACACCGGTCGGACCTTCGGACCAAAGCTGCACTACGAGGTCCTGCGCGGCGGACGCCACGAGGACCCGGTCAACTTCTTCCTGCCCGCAGCATCCTGACCTGTCGGGTCCGGGCATCCCAGTCGAGCCCCGCTAACCAAAACCGTCGGCGATCGCCGACGGTTTTGCTAGGCCCTTCTACATCCGCTTCATCCGCATCCGCGCCATCTGGTTGCCTATGTGACGATTGCAATCATCATTTATCTAGTGAATCTTAACACTAACCATCCTGCAACCGGCTGTCTTGCCGTTCAAGTCTCTGCTTTCATTCCACGACGACCCGGCGGGACCTTTGCAAAACAGGTCCCGGGCTAATCGACGCCCTGCCTGCAAACGGCGGGGAGGCGTTGGCACGTTTCTTGCGGAATCGCGCCGCGGTTCGGAACAGTCCCGGCCCCGCCCTGCTGCAAGAAACGTGCCAACGCCGGTCGGGGCGGAGGGGCGTCCTGATTTGGTTTTGCAAAGGTCCCGCGGCCGCGGTCGGAGCTATTCGGCGGCTTTCCCTTCGTCGTCAGCGGTATCTACGGCTTCTTCGGTCTCTTCTGCCTCGGCCAGCAGAGCCACGGCGGAGAGAACGTCGCCCGAGTCCAGACGCATCAGGCGCACGCCCTGGGTGTTTCGGCCCTGGCTGGAGATGCAGTCGGCCTGGATGCGGATGACCATCCCGTGCTCGCTGATCAGCAGCAGTTCCTCGTCGTCTGTGACGTAGCGCATGCTGACGGCGCGGCCGATGCGCGGCTTGTAGTTGATTCCGATGAGGCCCTGACCGCCCCGGTTGTGGGCGGTGTAGTCGTCGACGGGGGTGCGCTTGCCGTAGCCCTTGGCGGTGGCGGTGAGGATCTGGCCCGGGTTTTCCTCGGGGTCCACCGTGGTCATGCCGATGACGTAGTCGTCCTCGGCGGCCAGCCGGATGCCGATCACGCCGCGGGCGCTGCGGCCCATCGTGCGGACCTGGTCCTCGCTGAAGCGGATGACCTTGCCGTAGCTTGTTCCAAGCATAACGTGGCGGGTGCCGTCGGTGAGTCGGACGTTGATCAGCCGGTCGTCCGAGGTCAGGCTGATGGCGATGATTCCGTCGCGGCGGGGGTTGGAGAAGTCTATCAGTGCGGTCTTCTTGACCTTGCCGGCGGCGGTGGCCATCAGCAGGTAGCGTTCGGGCTCCTCGAGGTCGCGCACAGGAACCACGGCGGTGATCCGCTCGCCATCGCGGAGCTGAAGCAGGTTGGCGATGTAGGTACCCCGGGCCACGCGGGAGGCCTCGGGTATCTTGTAGACCTTCAGCCAGTAGCAGCGCCCCGCCGTGGTGAAACAGAGCAGGTAGTCGTGGGTCTGGGCGACGAAGAGGCTCTCGACGAAGTCCTCGTCCTTGGTGGCGATACCGGTGACCCCCCGGCCGCCGCGACCCTGGGCCCGGTAGGTGTCCGGGGGCAGCCGCTTGATGTAGCCCTTGTGAGTGATGGCCACCACGGCGCTCTCGTCGGCGATCAGGTCGGTGATGTCCAGCTCGCCCTCATCCTCGATGATGCTGGTGCGGCGTGGATCGCCGTACTTGTCGGCCAGCTCGAGCAGGTCCTCGCGGATGACGGAGAGCACCTTGGCCCGGTCGCCCAGCAGCTCCTCGAGGTAGGCGATGAGTCCGCGCAGCTTGTTGTACTCCTCGGTGAGCTTCTCGCGCTCCAGGGCCACCAGGCGGGAGAGGCGCATCTCGAGAATGGCCTTGGCCTGGGGTTCGGAGAGGCTGAAGCGGGTCATCAGCCGGTTGGCGGCCACGGCGGTGTCCGAGGAGGAGCGCAGCAGGGCCACAACGTTGTCGATGTCGTCGAGGGCCAGCATCAGCCCCTCGACGATGTGGGCCCGCCGCTGGGCCTTGTCGAGTTCGTAGCGGCTGCGGCGCTCGACGACCACGACCCGGTGATCGACGAAGTAACCCAGCAGTTGGGGCAGTGTCAGGTAGCGCGGCTCTCCGTCGACCAGGGCCAGGTTGATCACCCCGAAGGTGCCCTGGAGCTGGGTGTGCCGGTAGAGCTTGTTGAGGATGACCTGGGGCACCGCGCCCTTCTTGAGCTCGATGACGACGCGCAGGCCCTTGCGGTCGCTCTCGTCGCGCAGATCGCTGATGCCCTCGATGGTCTTGTTGCGCACCAGGTTGGCGATCTGCTCCACCAGGCGGCTCTTGTTGACCTGGTAGGGAATCTCGCTGATGACGATGCGTTCGCGGTCCTTCTTGAACTCCTCGATCATGGCGCGGCCGCGCACGGTCAGCTTGCCCCGCGTCTCGGTGTAGGCCTGCCAGATGCCCTCCCGGCCCAGGATCACCCCGCCGGTGGGGAAGTCGGGACCGGGGACGATCTCGAGCAGCTCGGCGACGTTGATGTCCGGGTTGTCGATATAGGCCGCCGCCGCCCGGCAGATCTCGCCCAGATTGTGCGGCGGCATGTGGCTGGCCATGCCCACGGCGATCCCCGTGGAGCCGTTGATCAGCAGATTGGGTACCCGGGCCGGCAGCACCAGGGGCTCGGATTCGCTCTCGTCGTAGTTGGGGGCGAAATCGACGGTGTCCTTGTCGATGTCGATGAGCATCTCGGCGGCCAGCTTGGAAAGCCTGGCCTCGGTGTAACGCATCGCCGCGGCGGTGTCGCCGTCGAGGGAGCCGAAGTTGCCCTGGGGATCGACCAGGGGATAGCGGGTGGAGAAGCTCTGGGCCAGACCGACCAGGGTGTCGTAGATCGCCTGTTCGCCGTGGGGATGGTACTTACCCATGGTGTCACCGACGATGCGGGCGCTCTTGCGGTGCGGTTTGTTGGGCGCCAGGCCCAGCACGTGCATGGCGTAGATCAACCGCCGGTGGACGGGCTTGAGGCCGTCGCGCACGCCGGGCAGGGCTCGTCCGACGATGACGCTCATCGCGTAGGCGAGGTAGCTCTTGCGCATTTCCTCGTCGACGCTGACGTTGGTGATTTTGCCTTCTCGCAGGGTCATGGTATTCGCTTGGCGGGGTTGTAATGTGAATGGGGCCTACACGGCTCCCTCGGGTTGAAACACGCAATGGATTTTACCACTATTTGATTGAAATAGCGAGGCTTTTGTACGTAAATCGCGCTCCTGCCTACTCATGATGTCACCGGAACTGCATGGGCCTTTCTCCTGGAATGAAAAACAAAAATTCATTTAGGTGTGCCAATGAGCACAGTTGGTCATGATGACTTAGGCTACGTTTCAGGATGAAGATGCCAGTGACCCAGCAAAGGAATCGTATTCCACAAAATGAGTAAAGATGACCCGCTCAATCATGGTTTTGATCTGCATTCTCTTGATCCCGCCCGTTTTCGCCGACCAAGTAATCCTCCAACCGGTGGCCTCTGCATCAGAGGATTCCTATATCGATCAGGCGAACCCACAAAGCAACTACGGCCTGCAGGAAACCATGTTGGCATCCTTAGCTGCCGGTGTGAAACAATGATCCTGCTGCGCTTCGACGAGCTGGATGATTATCAGGGAGTTACCGTCAACGCCCTGACCCTCGAATTCTACGTGGAGAGTATCAGCGAGCTGATCTACACCAGGGTCTATCGCGTCGGCGAAGGCTGGTCCGAGGATAGCGTCACCTGGAACAACCGTCCCTCCCTGGTTCCCGGCACCGACATCGTCTCCATCATTCCCGATTTCGGGTGCCGGGACGACGTCGACATCACCGATTACGGAATCGAGTGGCTGGAGAACGGCGCTGCGAACAACGGCCTCTACATGATCTTCGACACCGATGATTATGATTCGTGTGTCATCTCCTCGGCCGAGAACGCCGATCCGAGCCACGCGCCGCGCTTGATCCTGGATTACACGCCCCTGACTGTGGAAACGGCCAGTTGGGGGGCGATCAAAGCTATGGAGCAGCAGCCCCATCCGTCACCCCGACTAGGCGCGGATTACTGGCTGACGCCCAAGACCACTTCTTGGAGTGGTCTTTTTCTTACGTCGGTCGGCAACTGAACAACCAGGCCGATCCGGCCGCTCCTTGACAGTGATTCCGGGGGGGAACTATCATCGTCTCATCGTGGTTGGATTAAGTGAACGACACCCCGACTGCACGCTTGCGCAGTTGTGTTCAGTTTTCATATCGAGTCATCCGGTTTCATAAGGGTTTATCACACGTTCCTGAACTGATATATCGCTAACAGCTTGTAATTATACACCTTCCAGCCTGATGCGCCGTCCATGTCCAGAATGGATTTGTGGCATTTTAAAAAGCCTTTCCCGATTGGATACAGAGAGTCGGGAAGCCGCGACTCCTGATTCACATTCTGGGTTTCCCGGGTAAAAGCAAGCCAGGTGCCTATTAATAAAAGGGATCGTATTACCTGTTCGGACCGGGTTGCGATTGTAATCTGCTGATAATACACGTGTAGTGGCAGATGGGCCTGTCACTTATCAGCAGGAAAAAGTGACGGCTGCAAGGGGCCTGATTGATGGATAACCTGCCCTGCATAGTTGCCGGCAAAGAGCGACCACCCGATGGCTACTCGACTCATAACTGCATCATTATCAAGCAATAAGGCTGCACATGCCAGCATCGGGATCAAAGCGCGAGACACTCGGACGGTGACTACCTGCTCGGTGAACCTTTCAACATCGGACCTGATTGGGAGCTGCTTACTGGTTTTATTAACTTATGGATAATTATTTGTCTTTGATCAAGCATTCATTAAGCATGCCCTCATTGCCTGTTTTTACGATACTTGTAGGTCAATAGCATCCTGCTGCAGAGCAAACACAAGCGCGCTGATACCAGGATTTGTTACAGATTGCGCCTTTAGTTCACCGCCACTTTCAACTGCCCGTCTTGTGACAGGTATCCGATGATAATCACGTCTACTACCAACGGCATACAATCATAACCAGGTCCTGACGGGGTATACGATCCCATGGGATTATCACTCGTTTATGGACAGGCACCTCTAGCTAATCGCCCGCCAAACAATGTTTGGGATTATCACCTGAGACTGAACCTACATCGAAACCTAGAAACAGCGGCATTTAGAACGGATGTGCCCACAACTACCACATGAGGGCCTTCGGCTCGACGGGCCAAAGAGGTTTTCATATCAGCTAAACCATCTGTTTGAAAAGATTTAGCCTCCAGATGACTGGTAAGCCCGGGATGCAAGTCAGGAGTCGGGACCTCCAGTCTCTCAGTGTCCTCTCAGCGTCCTCTTGGCATCCTCTTGGCATCCTCTTGGCAGCGCCCGCTTCGGGCAAGCCTGGTTTTTGCCACCAGGCAACGTACGGGCAGTGACAGCTCGCGCAGCTATAAAGTAAATGATAACAAGCTATTAGCGATATATGCCTATTCAGGAACGTGTGATAATCCCCAATGTTTTTATAGTTCTAGGCTTGATATCTCAGGGCTTGATACCTCAGGCTTCTGCCATTCTCAACTATCGATTTGTGGCAATCAATTTCGCCTTGTTCTGCCTGTCCCGCTTGTTCTACTTGTCCAAAAAAAGTGTTGTGTGAGGCCGGAAGCTGTTCGTCCCGCCCCAAAGTTTTAGTATTGTTAGTACTGATAGTGAGTGATATGCCGGTAGCGGTCTATAGAGTGATTAAGAGCCTGTATTGGCTAGCCGGCCTCACAAGTTGAAGGCTTCCGCCGCGTTTTTTATCGAAGCTGCCTAATCTAAGCTGCTCTCCATGGTTACCAATGCTGGTCCAGTTTCTAGTAATGATCCCACCTTTATACTCATCGGTTCATCGACCTGCTCTCTTGCGGGATAGGAATATCGGCACTACTGTTCTAAAAGCCGCTCTTTGTGTTCTCGACGCTGGTTCAGTTCCATGTGATAAACCCTTTCTTGAAGGTGTTCGCCCGAGTCTGAGGGGCCTAGGAAACCCATGCGCGTAGTGATACTCGATGGATTCCCGGTGGACCACCCCGCCGCCGCCGATCTCGACGTCCTCGTCGACGAGCTGGAAAGCCGAGGGCGGGGCGTGCATTGGTTGCGCCTCACCGAGCTGAAGCTGGGCCTCTGCCGGGGTTGCTTCGGCTGCTGGGTAAAGACCCCGGGCGAGTGCTTCATCGACGACGACGCCCGCCGGGTGGCCCGGGAGTATATCCAGTCCGGGCTGGCCGTCCTGGCCACGCCGTTGAGCTTCGGCGGCTACGGCTCGCTCCTCAAACGGGCGGTGGACCGGCTGATTCCGCTGATCATGCCGCTGTTCAAACGGGTCCGCGGTGAAGTGCACCACGTTCCCCGCTACCCGGCCTACCCGGAGCTGCTGGGCCTGGGTTGGCTGCCCGTCGCCGATCGCTCCCAGGAACGCAACTTCACCCGGCTGATCGAGCGCAACGCGATCAACTTCTGGGCGGCCAACCGCAACGCCGTGACGCTCTACGCCGAGGAAAGCCCCCGGGAGCGCCGGGGCAAGCTCATCCGGGTTCTCAACCAACTGGAGGTTCGTCGATGAGCGGCGAGAGAACGGAGCAGCGCGCGCTGTTGCTGATCGGCAGCCCCCACGCCGACGGGGCCTCGGCGAGCCTGGGGCGCTATCCGTTGAGCCTGCTGGCCGAGGCGGGCCGACGAACCGACGAGGTTCGGCTCTACCCGGCGTTGGCCGGTGACGAGCGGCGCCGTGAACTCGTGGAACGCCTGCTCGGTGCCGAACTGGTCCTGCTCAGCGCCCCGCTTTACTGCGACGGCCTGCCCGCTGCCGTCGTCGAGGCCCTGGAACTCTGGAGCCGGGCACGGCGCGAAGCGAACCCGCCCCCCGGTCAGGCTCTGGCGGCCGTCGTCAACAGCGGCTTCCCCGAGCCCGAGCAGTCCCGTTTCGCCCTGACCTGCGCCCGGCTTTTCTGCGAGCAGAGCGGGGTGCGCTGGCTGGGCGGCCTGGCCTGCGGCGCCGGAGCGCAGATCTCGGGCAAGGACCCGGCCGTTCAGGGGCCGCCTCCCTGGCGCGAGGCCCTGCGCCTGACCGCCGAGGCCCTGGCCGCCGGCCGCCCGGTCCCCCACCACGCCGTGGAGCTCGCCGCCCGGGTGCGTCCACCCGGCGCCGTCTACTATCTCTTCTCGAACCCGGCCTGGTACGCCCTGGCGCTCAAGAACCGCGCCCTGCGGCGCTTCAAGGCCCAACCCCACCTTCGCTGACGTGGACCGTCGCCGCCTGATTCCGCCGCTGCTGCTCTGCCTCGCGCTGGTCCCGTCCTGCGACGACGGGGGCAAGCCTCGGCCCGAACCGGAGAAGCTGACCGCCGAGGTGGTCGGGTCGCTCGAGGAGGCCCTGCAGGCCGAGTTTCTGGCCCAGCAGACGGCCTTCCTGGCAACCGAAGACTTCGGCGGCGAGTCGGGCGCGCTCTTCGATCAGCTTCACGAGGACGCCAACCGGCGCACCGCCGAGCTGGCCCGTCTGTTCACCGCCTACGACCTGGTCGTGCCCGCGAGCGACTGGAACGTCACCAACGTCCCCCGGTTCGCCGACGCCGGGGCCGCCCGGCGGGGGCTGATCGAGCAGGAGCTGGAGCGCCGGAGGCTCTACGACGAACTGCTCGTCGGGCAGGACCTGCCCGCCGACGTCGCCTGGACCTGGGAGCGCCTGCGCCGGCGCATCGACGAAGAGCGCCTGCCGTTGTTGGAGGGGACGGCTTCGGAACCGCCGAGTGTCGAGTAGACGCCTTCTTCTAAGCAGTATGATATAAGTCAACCGATCCCCCCGGGGATCGGTTCTTCTTTTCCCAACGGCGCGGCTTGTCTGTCCAATGAGGCAAACGCGGGCCGTTCAAGAAACGACATCGGCAGCCGGACAGGCAATAGCTCCATCCCGCTATCATTCTGGCCGGCCTCCTCTTCAAAGTGACCGCCGACACTGTGCAATTGGCAACCAACCCACTATAGTACACAGTGAAACTCAATTGACCGGGACGGTGAGCGGTATCCGCCGGCCTGACCCACCCGGAGGAAAAATGATGAAGCGCCTGCTGTTGTCCGTCTGTCTCTGCGCCGGTCTGACGCCGGCCACTACCGAGATTCTCCAACCCGGCCCCGACGAGTGCTGCGATACCACGATCGTCCAGGGTCAACCCGGGGACAACTACGGTGAGTTCAATATGTTCCAGTTCGGGTACATGAACACCGACGGCGTGCTGATGTCCATGATCCGCTTCGACGAACTCGATGATCCCCGCTTCGACGGCTGCGATGTCGACGAGGCCACCCTGGCCCTCTGGCCGATCAGCGGCGCCGGTTGGGGCAGCCCGCCCCTGGACTGCTTCGTCTACCCGATCACCAGCGACTGGGACCAGGACACGGTCACCTGGAACACCATGCCCGGCTACAGCTACTCACCGGCGGTGTTGTTCACCTACACCACGGACAGCGGCTGGCTCTACATCGACATCACCAGCATCGTCGAGTTCTGGTTGGAGGACGACGGGCTGAACTTCGGCGTCTACATCGGACCCAGGGAATACATCAACTGCGGCGCAACTCTACGTACCGGCGAATATACCGATAACCCCAACCAACGCCCGGCCCTGCAGATCGTCTACTCGGGCGCCGGGCTCGAGGAAACCAGTTGGGGCTACATCAAGTCCCTGAACTAGGACGATTCTTAAGTGATACCCAAACAAACGCCACACCGAACGGCGCTTGTTTGTTAATCCGGGCAACTTCCGGGCTATACTGTAGGAAGCTTCATCAAACTGAGAAGCATTCCGGCAAGACACCATCACCTGGAGGATTGACCATGAAAGCTCATCTTGCATTTATCTCACTGTGCCTGTTGGTCCTGGGCGCCTTCGCCGCCACCGAGGTCCTGCAACCCGGCCCCGGCGACGCCAAGGACGTGTTCATTTGGGGTAAGTACCCCGACAACAACAACGAAGGCAACTACCTCTTCAGCGGCTACGACGGCGGTTTTGTGCTGGACCTGATCCAGTTCGACGGCCTCGACGACGCCATGTTCGACGGAGCAAACATCAACAGCGCCACCCTGGCCCTGTATCCCCGAAGCAGCAGCAGTTGGGGCGGCGCCCCGCCGATCGATGTCGTCTTCCGCATGATCACCGAAACCTGGGATCCGGCCACGGTTACCTGGAACACCATGCCGGGCATGGATTTCACCGATGAGTTCTACTTCAACATCACCCAGGACACCACCTGGGTCGAGGTCGATCTCACCGATTTCGTCGTCGAGTGGGTGGAAAACGGCGCCCCCAACTACGGCTTCATCTTCGGTCCCCCCAGCGACCCCGGCTTAATGGGCGTTTGCTACTACAACGGCGAGGAGACCGACAATCCCTCCTACCGGCCCAAGCTGACCGTCGACTACTCCGGCGCTTCCGTGGTCGAAACGAGCTGGGGCTCCATCAAGGCGTTGGACTAGGCCGCTGGTTATCCAGCAGTACTCGCGGCAGCACCTGGAAGGCGGTCGGGCGAGCCCGGCCGTTTTCCATCACACTTCACGGCGACGATTAACGATCGATCCCGAGTCTCCGATGGAGCGCCTTGCCTCGACGGCCGCGCGCGTATTACTATCTGTATCAGTTTATCCAACCGGCGTACATTTAAGCTCGTTCATTCGCTCTCACCCATTCTCGCCTGCAAGGAGGCCCGGGGTGTCACGCAATCAGCAACTCGTCCGGCAGTGGTCCCTGCTCTACTCCCTGGGTCACTACGGTAAAACAATCAAGACCCTGGCCGAGGAGCTGGGCGTCACCGAGCGGACCATCCGCCGCGACCTGAAATCCCTGGAGGCGGCCGGTTTCCCGCTCTACGATTACGAGAACCCCGACGACGCCGAGACCGGCTCCGGCGAGAAACGCTGGCGGCTGCTCGAGGGTTACAAGAGCCTGCCGCCGATACCGCTGAGCCGCGACGAGGCCTTCGCCGTCCTGGCCGCGGCGCGCTCCCTGGGCCACCTCGAGGAAACGCCCATCGGCGAGGCCTTCGGCGGCTTCGTCGAGAAGCTGCGCCGGGCCATCACCCCCCTCGAGCGCGAGATGACCGAGCTCTCGGGCGGCTACCTCGACGACGCCGAGATAGAACGCGACTACGCCGAGCACCGCCGGACCCTCGAGGCCCTGCTGGACGCCATCAACCAGCGGAGGCTCGTTGACATCACCTACCACGCCGACCACAACGACGAGACCACCCAACGGACCATCGCCCCCTACTGCCTCTGGCGCTCCGGCGGCGAGCTCTACGTCATCGCCCACTGCTACCTGCGCGACGCCCCGCGCAGTTTCCGCGTCGACCGCTTCCGCGAGGTCGCGCCCAGCGCCGAGGAGCACCCCTGGCCCGAGGGCTTCGACCCCGTCGACTTCATCCGCTACAGCTTCGGTCCCTGGGTCGGCGAGCCCAAGGAGGTCGTGCTGCGCTTCAGCGGCGGCTCGGCCCGCTACATCGAAGGGTTGCAGATCCACCAGACCCAACGTGTTAAAAAGCGCGCCGACGGCGCCCTGGAGCTGCGCCTGCGGGTGACGCCCTCGGTCAACCTGGTCCAGTGGCTGGCCGGCTTCGGTGGCGAGGTCCAGGTCGAGGAGCCGCTTGAGCTGCGGCACTGGCTGGCCCGCCTCCACGTCGACGGCGCCGAGGCCAACAGCGACGTCGAGGCCTGGGGTTAGCGCTTCAAAGGAAAAATGCATCGTCTCAGCGGTGATGGGCTGATAATCCCCGAGGATGCCCAGCAGCCCTGGTTTTAGACAGAGCATCCCAGATAAACCACATCATGGCAAGGCGCGTCCAATCAGCTTCTTCTTGAGGGATGCTGTTGTTGCAGGCATTTAAGCCAAGGGATTATCACACGTTCCTGAACAGATATATCGCTAATAACTTGTTATCATGTACTTTATAGCTGCGCAAGCTGTCACTGACCGTGCGTGCCTGGTGGCGGAAAACCAGGCTTGCCCGAAGCGGGCGTTTCTAACAGAATGCCAAGAGGACGCTGAGAGGCTGGAAGTCTCGACTTCTGATTTGCATCCCGGGCTTACCAGTCATATGGAAGCTATCTGCTTTAAACTAATGATCTTATCAGATATGAAGACCTTTTTGGCTTGTCGATCTGGAACCATTCGTGAGGTAGTTGTCAGCACTTCCTTTCTAAATACCGCTGTTTTTGGGTTTCGAAGTAGGTTCAGTTTCAGGTGATAATCCCTAAGCCAATATGGGCAGAATTGAACCGGCGGAGCTCCACACCCCGCCGGTCAGTTCATCAAGCATAACCAGATTTGGTAACGGTCGGCGCTACCCCGCTCCTCTCATCACCGGACGCTCAGTCCGTCTCCTCCTCGACCTCCTCCCAGTCGGGCTGTGCGGCGATGTAGCCCTCGATGAGGCTCCGGACACGCTCCTCGTCCTCGGCCAGTACGTAAATGGCGCCCCAGAAGCCCTTGGCGGCGGCGAAGATGCCGTCGAAGCAGGCGACGTAGTTGGAGAGCAGGTAGTAGGGGATGTCCTCGCGGCGCAGCAGGCCGGTGAGCAGCTTGGCCTGAACCTCGTTGGCGGCGCGGTAGACCTCGACGGCGGCCATGCCTCGACCAAGGCGGTGGCGCATCCAATCGTCGTCGACGTCGTGCCCGGTCAGCTCACCGTCGGCGGCGGCGGCCGTCTCGCCCAGGCGCTCGACGAGCTCCCAGCGATCGAGGAAGCGCCCGCCCTCGTAGGGCTGGTAGACCAGCTCCTGATCGTCGGTCAAGACATAGGACGCCGCCAGGGTCTCGGCCAGCTCGATCAGGGCCTCAAGGCGGGGCAGATCGCGGCCGGCCTCGGCGGCGGCCTCGAGGAGCTCGCGCTCCCGCCCCGCGGCCTCGGCGGCTCCCGGAGTCTCCAGGGGCTTTTTCGTGCGGCTGAGGTAGTATTCGAGGGCTCCGGGGGTCTCATCAGTGGAGATATGGCGCTCCAGGGGCTCGCTGCGAACGAAGACCAAATGCAGGCCCGGCGCCTGGGCCACCAGAGAACCCAGGGGGTCGTCCTCGTGCTCCAGGCGGCTCTCGACGAAGGCGGGATCGACGACGATCAGGATCGGTTCCATGGCTCCTCGCAGTCTGAGGGCGTTGCTCGCGCCGGCGGCTTGCTTACCGAGCCGCCAACGGCTACAATCGGCGCGTGGATTCCAAGCTGGAAAAGACTCACCGCCGCGCCGACGGCAAACCGCTGGGCCGCCGGCTGGGCTGGCTGTTCGTGCTGATCGGGTTGGCTCTGGCGGCCTACCTGCTGCTGGGCTCGCGCAGCAGCCTGCCGCGTCAGGCCGAGCTCGAGGCCGAGCGCAGTTCACTGTTGGCCCGGCAGCTCGAAGCCCGGCGCAACCTGTTGCGTTACTACGAGCTGACGGCCCGGCTGGAGACCGACGACCTCTTCCTCGAACGTCTGGTCCGCGAGCGGCTGGGCCTGGCGGCCCCGGGAGAACGGGTTTATGTTATCATCGATCGCACCATTGATGGAAGCATAGCGGGAAGCCAAGCGGAAAGCGACACGGGCACCGGTGATCCACCGTCCGACGTTCCCGCTGACGGTCGCGACCCAGCGGAGCCCTAGCAGAATACCATGCGGGGCGGATCTATCGTACCCGGGCTGGATCGGATCAACACCCCGCGACGGCCACCGTCGCCACCCGCCGTCGGCTCGTCCTCCATTTTATCATCTGTTATCATCCAGGACACTCGACGGGTCCGACAGCCTCTAGGCTTCCCACGGCTGTATTGGCGAGTAGAGGATTATTACAGCAAATCCACTCGACATCCCACACGCCCTCGGATCAGCTGGATGCAAATCAAAACAGCGCTCTGGATTGTAACCGCGTCTGATACGTTGATATGTCGAAGAACGCTTTAGTTTACTTTACAGAATACAACGGCGTTCACAAGCTATAACTGTATGTCAATCGGTATTATAAAACTCCTCTTGCGCCGTTGGGGCAGCTAGCGGTTAGAAGTTGATTAAACAGCCCCGAGCAACACAAAAGGGTATCCAGGGTAGGTGAAGAGTCATGTTTCCGCCACAAGCAGCTTGGTCGTAGTGCATACTAGAACTGCCTTCTAACCGCCTTTATCAGAATGTAAGACAGAAATGTTGCGGTCCGTTGCCACAAAGTGATCCCATCCGATCTTGTGAACTGCTGGTGTATCGAGCTGCAGGGCAATAAATGACAACCTGTCAGCGGGTAAATCCTGTTCATCTCCGGGTGATAATCCCAGGTCCTTATGGTCCGCCCAAGCTCTCCAGCGGTCTGGAGACCGTTCTCTAGTGGCCAATGAGACCGCTTGCAAGATCAACCCTTCGCCCCAGGGCCGTCCCGTGGTCCTAGACACGGGAACGACACCCGGAGCGCGGTGGCTTGTTACCGGAGCGCGGAGCGATGTCCAGCCGGTTCTTCAACCATTCAACGCGGGCCGACCGCCCGCGGTTCCCGAAAGGGGCGGCGACGTCTCCGGCGCGATCATCCGCGTCGGGCGTCCGTACGCCGGTCGACGCCGAAGCTGATTCCCGTCGACCCCGAACCCCTTAACCCCGAGGTAACCGATGTCCAAGCAGGATTCCAAAAACTCCAAGGACCGCAAGGGCGCCGTCGAGGTCCTCACCGATATCAACGAGGACTTCTCCGCCTGGTACGTCGATGTGGTGCGCCAGGCCAAGCTGGCCGACTACACCAGCCTCAAGGGCTGCATGGTCATCCGCCCCTACGGCTTCGCCCTCTGGGAGAACATGCGCGCGCGCCTCGACGGGCGGATCAAGGAGACCGGACACGTCAACGCCTACTTCCCCCTGTTCATCCCGGAGAGCCTGCTGCAAAAGGAGGCCGACCACGTCGAGGGCTTCGCCCCCGAGGTGGCCTGGGTGACCCACGGCGGCAATAAGGAGCTCGAGGAGCGGGTCTGCGTCCGGCCCACCTCCGAGGCCGTCATCGGCAGCATTTACTCCAAGTGGATCCAGTCCTACCGCGACCTGCCCCTGCTGATCAACCAGTGGGCCAACGTCGTGCGCTGGGAGAAAGTCACCCGCCTCTTCCTGCGCACCACGGAGTTCCTCTGGCAGGAAGGCCACACCTGCCACCGCACCGAGCAGGAGGCCCTCAACGAGTCGCTGAAAATGCTCGAAGTCTACGAGCGCTTCTACGAAGAGGACCTGGCCATCCCCGTGCTCAAAGGCCTCAAGAGCGAGTCCGAGAAATTCGCCGGGGCGCGCAGCACCTTCTGTGTAGAGGCGCTGATGCGCGACGGCAAGGCCCTGCAGGCCGGCACAACCCACGATCTGGGCCAGCACTTCGCCAAGGTCTTCGACATCAAATTCCTCGACGAAGACGAGACCGAGAAGTACGTCTGGCAGACCAGTTGGGGCGTCAGCACCCGCTCGGTGGGCGCCCTGGTGATGACCCACGGTGACGCGCGCGGCCTGCGCCTGCCCCCCAAGGTTGCCCCGACCCAGATCGTCGTCGTCCCCATCCTCTTCGACAAGACCCGTGACGAGACCCTGCACTACTGCGCCTACGTGCTGGAGTGCCTGGACGACTACCGGGTCGAGTTCGACGACAGCGACAAGACCCCGGGCTGGAAGTTCGCCGAGGCCGAGCTGCGCGGTGTTCCGCTGCGTCTCGAGGTCGGCCCCCGGGACATGAAGAACGACCAGGTCACCATGGTGCGCCGCGATACCGGCGAGAAGCGCCCCGTCCTGGTCGAGGACCTGGACCGCATCGTCGAGGAGACCCTGGAAGACATCCAGCGCGAGCTCTACGACCAGGCCCTGGCCTTCCGCGAGGAGCGCACCCGCCGGGTGAAGACCCTCGACGAACTGGCCGCCGGCCTCGATGAGCTGCGCGGCCTCTACCACGCCCCCTGGTGCGGAAGCGAGGAATGCGAGGCCGCAGTCAAGGAGCGCACCAAGGCCACCATCCGCTGTTTGCCCTTCGATCAACCCGAAGAAAAGGGCGCCTGCCTGGCCTGCGGAGAAAACGCCAAGTGGGACGCCGTCTTCGCCCGGGCCTACTAGCACAAGTCGGCGATTGCACGCGTTGACGGGGCGGACCAGTGGCTCCGCCCCGTCTGCTTTTGAACCTAACGGCGGCGTTATCGCGACGGCGACGCGGTGCTGTGTTGGCACGTTTCTTGCGGAGTCGGACGTTCCTTTGCGTAAAGAACGCGGGGTGGCGCAAGAAACGTGCCAACACAGCACCGCCGCAGAACGATCCCCGGCCGAGCGCGCCCGTCTGTTATAATAAACATGAAGCTCAATGGACGAAGCGATGCTGATTATCGGCTGGACAGGGGGCATCTGTGCGGGCAAGACCACGGCGCTGGCTTGCCTGGCCGAGATCGTTCCCTTGCGAATCCTCGACGCCGACGCTCTGGGCCACCGCCTGTTGGAGGAGCCCGAGGTCGTCGACGCCGTCGTCGGGCTGCTCGGCCCCGGCGTACGGGACGCCTCCGGCAAGCTGGACCGAAGGACGATCGGCGCACGGGTCTTCGCCGACCCCGAGCTGTTGGAGCGCTACAACGCTTTGATCCATCCCCGGCTGGTCGGGCGGATAGCTACGGCGGTCGCCGAGGCGCGCTGTGAGCCAGCCGGGGTGAAACGAGCCTTCGTCGTCGACGCGGCGTTGATCTACGAGTGGGAGCTCGCCGTGCTCTTCGACGCCGTGGTGGTGGTCCGGGCGGAGCCGGAGCTGGTCCGGCGACGTCTGAGCGAGCGCGGCCTGGACGCGGCCCGGATCCGCCTACGTCTGGCGGCCCAGCTCGACCCGGCCGAGAAGGCCCGACGGGCCGACTTCGTCATCGAGAACGACGACGACCTGACGGCACTGCGGCGGCGCGTCGAACTCCTCTGGAACACTGAATTGGCGCGAATGAGCGAGATCCACGCCGGGGAGCGCGCAGAATGATCCCGGAGCGTTTGCGAGAGGACGGCCTCGAGCTGAGCCGTCGCCTGCGCCGGGCTCGCCTGCTGCCGGTGCTGCGCACCCGGGAGCCGGGTCGTGCCGAGGCAGTCGGGCGAGCGCTGATCGAGTCCGGGGCCACGGTCCTCGAGGTCGCCCTGACCTCCCCCGACGCTTTCGAAACCATCGCCGCGCTATCCGCCAGCCAGTGCCTGATCGGCGCGGCCAGTGTGGTCGACCGCGCCGGACTCGAGGCCGCCGTCGCCGCCCGGGCCGATTTCCTGGTCTGTCCCCATCTGGATCCCGAACTGGTCGAGGCCTCCCGAGAGGCCGGCCGGCCTTTGATCCCCGCCGCGGCGACACCCAGCGAAGCGCTGCTCGCGCGGCGGCTGGGCTGCGAACTGATCAAGGTCTTTCCGGCGCGGGAGCTCGGCGGCCCGGCGTTCATCAAGGCCCTGCTGGCACCGCTGCCCGGGTTGTGCCTGCTCCCCGCGGGGGGGATCGGGCTGGAGGACGTTGCCGCCTATCTGGAGGCCGGGGCCTGGTGCGCCGCCGTCGGCGGATCGCTGCTGCGTCATGAGCTGATGGACGCTGAAGACTGGACAGGCGTCGGTCGGCTGTTCGCCGAGACCCAGCGCCGCCTTTGCCTGGAGCGATTCAGCGAGAAGCAACCGGACCCCGATACCCTTTAAGCCGTGGATCAACAACCGCTTCACGACGGATGCCTGAAGCCACTGACACCCGTCGACGTATCCACACAGTCTAACGATAGGGGTCTGTCGCGGTTGGCGGAAGCGTCGAAATCAGCGACACTGACTTCGTCACCTATCGTCACCCATCAACGGCGACCAGTCATGAACTTTGGCGTGATAAACGGTTTCAGGCCGTTCAATCCTCGCCCACCCAACGGTAGATCAGCGCGACAAGCGAATCGAACCGGCTCTTCCCTCTGCTGAGATTACTACTGCGTTCTCTGGTAGCCGGCAATCGATAGGCGACCCGCGCTTCACCCAATCCGTCATGCCGAAATCGACCAAATACAGTTCCGTCGCGATCCTTCTGCTGACCCTGGTCCTCGCCGGGTCGGCCGCCGGCGAGATGACGATCGAGGAGCTGCGCATCGCGAACGGCGGCGATATCGAACTGCTGCTGGACTACGGCCGCACCGGCGAGGAGTTCAGCTACCGCGTGACCCTGGAGTGGTGGACCACCGCCGGCGAACCGGGCTACGCCGAGCTCGATGCCGGCAGCACCTCGACACGCATCACCGGCCTGATCAGCCCCTGGGAGCTGGGCAATCTCTTCGAGCGCGCCGAGACAACGCGGATCCGCCAGGCCGTCGTCACCGTCGAGATAATCAGTGAGGAAGACTACACTCTGCGGGAGGAGTACCTGTGGCGCCCCTGAGCCCTCTTTCCGAGCGGGCCCCCGAGGCCCTGCCCCTGCGCCTGGGAGCCGGCCTGCCCCCCGAGGCCGCCGATAGTCCCTGGGTGCTTGTCGAGAGCCACGCCGGAGAGACCCACCCCGGCGCGGTCCACCTCGACGAGCTGTCGCGGACCGTCGCCGCCGAGCTCCTCGCCGTCGGCCTGGCGCCCTACCGGGCCCACTGCACCGACATCTGCGACGGCGTGGCCCAGGGCACCCCGGGGATGGGCCTTTCCCTGGCCGGACGCGAGCTCTACGCCCTGGCCGCCGAGCTTCACGGCCGCGGCGGGCACGCCCGGGCCGCCGTCTTCGTCGGCGCCTGCGACAAGGCCATCCCGGGCCAACTCCTCGGCGCCCTGCGCCTGGAGCTGCCCACGGTCTTCCTCCCCGGCGGGGTGATGCCCCGGGCAGCCGGCGACCACACCCTGGCCGACGTCGGAGACTGGGCCGCAGCCCGGCGGCGGGGCGAGCTTAACACCGACGACTACGAGAAGCTGGTCAGCGGAGTCTGCCCCGGACCCGGCGCCTGCGCCTTCCTGGGCACCGCCGGGACGATGCAGTGCCTGCTCGAGGGCCTGGGCCTGGCGCCCCTCGGTTCGGCTCTGCTCCCCGCCGGCGGCGAACTCCAGCGGGAACGCGCCAAGCTCGCCGCCCAGAGTACCCGAAGCGTTCTGGAGGGGGGAATCACCCCGCAGACCCTGCTCAGCGAGGCCTCGTTTAACAACGCCCTGACCCTGCTCTGCGCCCTGGGCGGCTCGACCAACGCCCTGCTGCATCTGGCCGCTCTGACCCGGGAGCTCGGTTTGCACCTCGAGCTCGACCTGCCCGACCGCGTCTCGGCCCGCACGCCGCGTCTGGTGGATCTGCTCCCCGCCGGGAGCCGTCCAACGGACCGTTTCCACCTGGCCGGCGGCGTGCCCGCCGTGGTCGCCCTGCTCATCGAGCTGGGCCTCTGGGACAGCGGAGCGCGGACGATCGCCGGAGACTGGGAAAGGGCCCTGGCCGATCATCACACCCGCGACGACACCGCAACCCGCCGCGCCGCCCTGGCCGACCTTGGCGAGAGCCCAGCGGATTACCTTTGCGCCAATGCGCAGGAGCCCTTCGCGCCACCGGGCGGTCTGCGGATACTCTTCGGCAATCTGGCCCCGCTGGGCGCCGTGGTCAAGGTCGCCGGTGTGAAGCGCCGGGTCTACCGGGGACCGGCCCGGGTCTTCCACGATGAGGCCGCCGTCCTCGAGGCCGTCGCCGCCGGAGCCATCGAGCCGGACGGTGTCATCCTCCTGCCCGGCCAGGGACCCCGCGGAGCGGGGATGCCCGAGCTCTACTACCTCACCGCCGCCCTGCGCGAGCACCCGGAGCTGGCCGGGCGCACCGCCCTGGTCACCGACGGTCGCTTCTCCGGCGCCACCAGCGGCCCCTGCGTGGGCCACGTCTGCCCCGAGGCCGCCGTGGGCGGAGCCATCGGCCAGGTCCGCGACGGCGACCCGGTGCTGGTCGACCTCGATCAGCGACGCCTGGAGCTCTTGATCCCCGGCGAGGAGCTGGCCGAGCGCTGGAGCGCCTGGCGCCCCCCCGAGCAGCCCCGCGGCTCCGGCCTGGGAGCCCTCTACCGCAAGCTGGCCGCCCCGGCCTCCGAGGGCGCCGGACTGAGCGAGATCAACTGAGGCCCCGGGGTCCGCGCTCGCCCTTTCAATCATTCCCGCTTTCCAGCGGGCCGTTGCCGAGCGAAACGAAGACGACGAACCTCCGATGAACCTGGAACAACTCCTGCGTGACTGGCGCCGCTGGCGCGGCGCGACCCTCCTGGAACCCCGACGCTCGGACTGGCACCTGCGCCTGACCTTCGAGCTGCCCTTCGCTTCGCCCCTGGGCTGCCCCGGTCTGGCCTACCATCGCGCCGCCCTGGTCAACTGCCGCGACCTGATTCTATACGACGACGCCGGTGGTCGCTTCCTCTCGACCCAAGAGCTGGCCGCTCGGGAGCCCCGGTTGGGTGAAACGGCCGTCGTCGACGGCCGCCTGGTCACCGAGTGCCGCCTGGCCGACGGCGGCACCGGACGGCTGGTCTTTTACGCCCGCGAGCTGGTCGTCTACGATCAGCGCGGCGAGCCCCTCGGAGAGCGCGAGCTGCGACTCATCCTCGACGTCCACCGTGGGGGCGACGCCTCGTGAAGCCCCTGCTGGTGACCGCCGGCGAGGTGATGCTCGAGACCCGTCGCGACGATCCGGCCCATCGCTTGCTGGGCGGCGCGGCGGCCAACGCCGCCGCCGCCTTCACCGCCGCCGGAGGC
>WJMB01000204.1 GCA_014728185.1 Candidatus Coatesiibacteriota bacterium | reverse complement strand
GTTTTTGCTGCCGGCGAACGGTTGATGGCGACAGGCGGGGCGCGATTGCGCAAAAACCGTGCCAGTTCCGGCCCGGCGGTCGACGCGACGGGGTTTATTCGGGCGGGATCTCGTTGTAGATCTGGTTGACGTCGACGCCCTCGCGGCGGTTCTTGGCCTGCTGGTAGAGGTAGACGATGAGGCCGAGGAGCATCACGCCGACGAAGACGGCCATCATCACGGGGCTGAAGTTGCGCAGGGCCAGGTAGATGAAGAACCATCCGGCCAGGAAGGTGAACCCGCCCAGCAGTGTGATCACGGGCAGCTTACCGATCTGCCAGCGCACGGGGGAGCGCTCGTAGATGTGCGGCTTGTGATAGGGCAGCAGCATCGCCGACAGGCCGTAGGTCCAGAAGATGAAGAAGGTGGTCAGGGTGAGGATGGAGAGGATGACCTCGACCTCGAGGAGCATCAGGAAGACGCCGACGGCGCAGAAGACGGCGTTGAGGTGCACGGCGTTGGTCGGCGATCCGGTTCGTCGGTTGACCTTGGAGAGGGCCTTGGGGAAACTCTTGTCCATGCTCATGGCGAAGGCCAGGCGCGAGTTGGCCAGGAAGCCGGGCAGGATGGAGTTGGCGAACCAGATCATGATGCTGACGGCGACGATCAACCCCAGCCAGACATTGGGCACCAGGCTCATGAAGTAGAAGGGCACGGAGGGCTGGACGGCGTCGCCCATTATTCCTACCAGCTCGGCCTGGTGGTTGTCGTAGAGGAAGTCGTAGCTGCCGACGAAGTCGCCGAAGGCGCTGTAGGTGCTGAGTACGATGATGACGTAGAACAGGCCCACGAAGATGGTGCCGATGATAAAGCCGCGCATCATGCTCTTCTTGGGCGTTTTGACCTCCCCCCCGGCGTAGTTGATGATGGTGATGCTGGCGTAGGCCCAGACGACGACGACCAGGCTCTTGAAGGTCGCGGCGGTGGAGAAGCCGCCGCCGGCGCTCCAGCCGAGCTCGACGGCTCGGCTCTGGATAGCCTGGAATGCTCCGGCGCCCCAGGTGTTGTTGAAGGCCGCGGCGACGCTGTCGATCCCCCCGGCGGTGAAGAACCAAACCACGGCGATGGCGGTGCCCACCAGGGGGATGAAGAAGGCCACGCGCATAATGTTCTTGACCCGGCGGATGCCGGTGTAGGCGATCCACCAAAAGAGCGCCACCCAGACCAGACCGCCGATGGTCTGCCAGAGCGGGGTTTGCATTGCCGCTCCGGCCTGGGCCAACCAGCCGATCCCCGAGGAGAGGGCGGCGGTGGAGAAAGCCGAGCCCATCAAACCCACGAAGAGATAGCCCAGCACCCCCGAGGAGATGCCGTAGCCGATGAACAACAGCCAGGCCGAAAGGAAGCCCGTGGTCGGACCGAGGACGCGGCTGACGGTGATGTAGAGTCCGCCGGAGCGCGGCATGGTCGCCGAGGTCAGGGCGACCAGCAGGGTGATGGGAAAGAAGATCGCCAAACCGATGATGAAGGCCAGCGGGATGTTGGCGGCGGGGAAATCGGCGGCGGTGGAGACGGAGTAGAAGACGACCCCGGAGGCGGCGGGACCGGCGACGACGAAGATGAAGACGTCGAACCAGGAGAGCTCGCGCACCAGACCCGAGGCCCGCCGGGTGAAGATGATGCCCTTGTTGTCGGCCATACCTAGCCTCGCTTCATGATGTGAACATGGATGCGTGCGGAAAATGTTGTAATATAATGTCTTCTCAAAATAACATAACCAGGTCGAGAATGCAAGGCGCCCAGCCTTAACTGCTATCCACAATAGTGAAATCAGTTATGCTGAATTGCTTACAAGGGTCTTCTCCTTGTACTGATCTTTGAGCTGATCTTTGTGCTGTTATTTGTACTGTTTTTATTATTAATTAGGATCACTGAACTGTCACAGACCGTGTTGTTACTGAATATCGTTCAATTAACTGCAGTTAGCGGGCAAGCAGGTTTACACATCGAGTTATCTGTTGGTGGCAGGTTAAGTGGGGTTCCACATTTCTATTATGCACGGCCTGACACCTCAGCGCTCAAGAAGCAACTGCTTGGCCCCACCGGCTTCGATGAAGATGCCTCTATCCCAAGCAGCTTAATAACATGCATCTATAACTAGTATGCGCCGAGAGGATAGGGCTGCGGACTTATCTATCTTCGGTAGGTATCGTATACCCTGTTCGGACCGGATTGTGAAAGTATTTAGCTGATAATACAAGTTTTGCAGTATATCCGCCTGTCACTTGTAGGCAGTCGAAAAGTGGCGGCTGCAGGGGCTGTACTCGGCGGATAACCCACCTGCCTGGTGGCTTGCAGCTAAAGGTCACCCGCTTGCCTCCCGACTCATAACTGCCCCAATATCAAGCAACAAGACTGATTATGATAGTATCGGGATTCAAGCCGAACGCAACTAATCAGCCAATCCTTGCTCGTGAAACCCACAATACCGGCCCTGATTTGGTCCGAACACGTTCCATGATCCCCTTCGATTTTACCTCGTACCAGCCGCTTTTTATGACATAGGTCAAGGTTTCGAGTTGTAGCTATCTGGCCCGGGGGCGTATGTGATGCCTGATGATTGTTTTACTAATCATTGGCAGTAACGAACCCCAAAAGAAAAAGGCCCCGGCGGGGGCGCTGATC
>WJMB01000203.1 GCA_014728185.1 Candidatus Coatesiibacteriota bacterium | reverse complement strand
CGCCGTCGGCCTTCCAGACCAGCTCGTGGCGTCCGGCGGAGAGGGGTCCGTCGGCCAGCAGGGCCACCCGGCGACCGGCGAGGTCGTAGACGGCCAGCTCGATCTCGGTGGCGTTGGGCAGGTTGAACTCGAGGTTGACGGCTCCTCGGGCCGGGCAGGGCCAGGGGGCTGCCAGGGCCAGGGGTTCGCCGGGGGCGCGCCAGGGAATGGAGTCGGTGACGAACTCGACGGTCGAGCCGTCGGCGGAGTGGGCTTTCAAGCGGTAGCGGTAGGAACCGGCGGAGGGCAGGCTGCGATCGAGGAAGGCGCCGGCGGGATCGAGCAGCCCCTGGTGCAGCTTGGTCAGCGCCGGGCCGTCCTCGCGGTAGAGCTCGACGCCCCGGCAGTCGCCCTCGCTGGACCAATGGACGAGCAAGCCGTCCTCGGATGATTCGACGGTGGCTTCGAGATGCTCGACAGCGGTGGTGTCTTCGGAGTCGCAGAGCAGCCAGAAGCCCGGGTCCAGCTCGACGGAATCCACGTCGTCGTCCAGTTCGATGGTGAAGCTCTGGCTGCGCTGGTCCATCCAGACGGTGACAATCTCGTCCTGGCGAGTGGCGTAGTCCACGCCGAAGTCGATGGGCAGCTCGAAGACGTGGGGGGTCTGATCGGCGGTGGACTGGACCTGGTCGATTTGCAGGTGCAGCTCGGTGTTGGAGCCCGAGCCCGTGGTCCACCAGTGCCATTCGAACTCGGGGTGCCCGGCCTGGAAGACCCACTGATCGAAGAACCAGTCCAGGTCGCCGTCGGGATGGGCGCTGTTGCCGTCCCAGTAGTCCTCGAAGTTGTCGCGCAGGATGTAGGTTGTGGCGGTGCCGTAGATGTTGTCGTCGAAGTAGTCGGCCAGGCAGGCGTAGAAGTCGGCGTCGCCCACCAGGTGCCGGAGCATGTTGAGCACCCAGGAGCCCTTGTAGTAGGGCAGGTAGTTGAAGATCGGGCTAGGATCGTAGATGGGCGCCCGGTTCTGATAGTCGCCGATGTCGTAGCGGTTGCGGTGGATCTGCAGCCGCGAGCGGCGGCCGGTGTCGCCGTCCTGGTCTTCGTCGTAGACGACCTCGGAGTAGGTGGCGAAGCCCTCGTTGAGCCAGCACTCCTTCCAGGTGTGGGCGGTTACGGCGTCGCCGAACCACTGGTGGGCCATCTCGTGGACCCAGATCGAGTAGTTGCTGCCGCTGCCGTTGACCAGGGATGCCAGTACGGTGATACAGGTCTGATGCTCCATCGCGCCGTAGTTGAGCGGGCTCATGTTGTATCCGGCGCGCTCGAAGGGGTAGGTGCCGTAGGTGTCCTCGTAGACCGCCATGCACTCGGGGACCACGTAATCGAACTCGGCGTGGGCGTCGGCCAGGCTGCCCTGGTAGATGTAGTAGTCGATGGGCACGGTGTTGTCGCCGTAGAAGTAATCCCGGTAGTACTCGTAATCGCTGGCCGAAAACATGATCAGGTAGGGCGCGATGGGGTCCCTGGTCTGGAAGACCACCCGGTGTCCGCCGCCGTAGGGGTCGTCGGAAACCAGTTGGCCGTTGGAGGTCACCATGTAGTCGTTGTCGATGATGATGGCCACCGAGGCCTGGGCTTTTTCGAAGTTCCAGTCGCGGCAGGGGAACCAGTTGCGGGTGACGTCGGGGCAGCCGCAGGTATAGACGATGCCGCCGTTGGCTCCGGCGTTGTACCACAGCCCATCGGTGGGCGTGCCGTGGTAGAGGACGTTGATCGCCGTCACCTCGCCGTCCTCGAGCAGGGTCTCCAGATCGATGGTCAGCAAACCAGCGGAGTGGGTGAAGGCGCAGGGATCGCCGTCCTGGGTGACCGCATCCACCGTCAACCCAACAAGGTCCAGAACGATTTCATCGAGGTTATCCTGGTCGCTCTGCATGACCAGGGTGACCTCGCCGTTGGTGATCAGCGGGGAGCCCCCGGGGTCCAGCTCGAGCTCGATAGCATAGTGCAGGGTGTGGTAGTCCACGTCCTCGTCGCTGACCGGCGACGGCTCATCCAAACTGTTGATGGCCCGGCTGGCCATGGATTGCTCGTAGAGTTCGGCCTCGTCGGCGGGCAGAATGGGCGGATGTGCGACGGCGGTCAGGGCGAGGATCGGGATCAGAATGAGGATCGGGCGGCGCATGGAGGCTCCCTTCGTACCGGGGTGCGGAATGGGTCAAGCTAACCACCGCATGATAGCACAGTAAAACGAGAGCGGCCAGCCAGTAACCAACCGCAACCCGTCATCACGATCTGGATATCGGCGTTGGTCGAACCAGGCAGATGGAGGACGGGCTCGACCGTCTGTAAGCTAGTGTCAGGTCGGGCCTTTGACACCGGTCCCACGATCCGACCGCGTAAGTGGAAAACGGCGGGGATGGAATCCCCGCCCTACGTTACCGAATCACACTATACCCCGCTCTACTTCACATCACCCATCTTGGCTCGCAGGGCCGCGGCTACCGGCGCCGGCACGAAGGGAGCCAGCTCGCCGCCCAGCCGGGCGATCTCTTTGACGAGGCTCGAGTTGAGGTAAGTATAGATCTCGGAGGGCATCAGGAAGATGGTCTCCATCTCCGGGTTGAGCTTGCGATTGGCCAGGGCCATGCGGAACTCGTCCTCGAAGTCGCCCACGCCGCGCACACCGCGGATGACGACGTTGATATCCAGCTCGCGGGCGAAGTCGACCAGCAGGCCCTTGAAGGGCCGGACCTCGATGCTGCCGTCATGGGGAGCCGCGGCGGCCTTCATCATGCTCACCCGCTCCTCGAGGCGGAACAGCGGTCCCTTGGCCGGATTGGCGGCCACCGCGATCACCAGGCGCTCGAAGATTGCCAGGGCCCGGCCGATGATGTCCAGGTGGCCGTTTGTTACTGGATCGAAAGTACCGGGAAACAGAGCCGTACGCACGTCGCTCACCTCGGTCGGCCCTTGCGGGCGACGATGTAGTGGGGACTCCAGATACCGTAGAGTTTGTCGAAGCGCCAGAGTCGCAAGCGAACCAACTGGCTGCGCAACTGCCAGAACCGGGCACGCGGAGGCTTGACCCGGCCTCGGGCGATGATGGAGTAACCGTGAGATTCGACCAGACGGAGCAGACCCCGGGGGGTGAAGGGTCGTCGATGCTCGGGGTCGTCCCAGAAATCGGCCCGGTGCTTGAATAGGTACCAAGGCTCTCGCCAGCGCGGCTCATCACTCTGGATGATCAGCAGGCCGTTGAAACCGGCGAGCAGCTTGTCGAGTTCAGCGCGGTCCAGATGCTCAATGACGCAGATCAGCACCAGGGCGTCGAATCGGGCGAGATCGGGCATTTCGCCATGAACGATCGCTCCACCGGCGCGGGCCATTTCACGGATGACGGCGTCGGGCTCGTAACCCTCGGCG
>WJMB01000202.1 GCA_014728185.1 Candidatus Coatesiibacteriota bacterium | reverse complement strand
GTCCACGGCGGGCGCTCCCACGGCGCCGCCCGGGCGCAGAGCTGGAGCGACTTCCCGATCACCCGGATGACCAACATCTGCCTGGAGCCCGGCGACGCCACCCTGGAGGACCTCATCGGCGGTGTCAAGAAGGGCTACTATCTGGTGACAAACAAGAGCTGGTCCATCGACGACAAGCGGATCAACTTCCAGTTCGGCGTGGAGTACGCCCGGCGGATCGAGAACGGTCAACTGGGCGCCGTCGTCAAGAACATCTTCTACGCCGACAAGACCCCGCGCTTCTGGGGCTCCTGCGACGGAATCGGCAACGCCGAAACCTGGAAGCTCTGGGGCACCCCCAACTGCGGCAAGGGCGAGCCGATGCAGGTGATGCGCATCAGCCACGGCACCTCGCCGGCCCGCTTCCGCGGTGTGAAGGTAGGTGTTGCCAAATGATGCTCGGAAAAGACAGAGCGCTGGAGCTGGTTCGCCGAGCCGTCGAGGTCGGCGGCGCCGACGAGCTCGAGGCCACCCTCTTCTGCTCATCGCAGAACCTGACCCGCTTCGCCAACTCCTACATCCACCAGAACATCAACAAGGAAGAGGTCGCGGTCACCATCCGCGCCGTCATCGACGGCGGACGGATCGGCCTGGCCACCACCAATGACCTCAGCGCCGAGGGGATGTCCCGGGCCGTGGCCGACGCCATCCAGGCCTCGCGCCACATCCCCCCCCAACCCCCGCTATCCGGGGATGCCCGGACCCCAGGAGTACCCGGAGGTCGAGGGATTCTCCGAGGCCACCCACCGGGCCGAGCCCGGGCTGCGCGCCGCCGAGGTAGCCAAGATCATCGCCCGCGCCGACGAGCACGGCTTCGACGCTTCGGGAGCCTACTCCACCTCGACCACGGAGATCGCCCTGGCCAACAGCCACGGCCTGATCGCCTATCATATCGGCACCCAGGCCGCCGTCAACACCACCATCCTCTCCGAGACCTCGGCCGGCTTCGCCGCCGTCGACGACAAGGACATCCGCGAGATCGACGCCGACGAGGTCGGCCGTCGCGCCGCCCTCAAGGCCTTCGAGGGGCGGAACCCGGGCGATCTCGAGCCCGGAGCCTATGACATCGTCGTCGAGCCCCACGGTGTGGCCGATCTGCTGCGGACCATCTCCTACATGGCCTTCAACGGCCTGGCCGCCGCCGAGGGTCGCTCCATCGCCAGCAACCGGATGGGCGAGAAGATCTTCGGCTCCAACGTCGACATCGTCGACGACGCCCACGACCCCGCCGGACGCCCCGTGCCCTTCGACTTCCAGGGGATGCCCAAACGGCGGATGGTGCTGATCGACAACGGCGTGCTCAAGAACGTGGTCCACGACCTGGAGAGCGCCAAGCTGGCCGGCGTCGAGCCCACGGGTCACGGCCTGCCCGCCGGCAGCTCCTTCGGCTCCGTGCCGCTGAACCTCTTCATGGCCCCCGGCGAGAGCTCCCTCGAGGAGATGATCGCCTCGACCAAGCGCGGGCTGTTCATCACCCACTTCCATTACATCAACCCCTTCCTCAATCCCCTCGAGCTGGTCTTCACCGGGATGACTCGGGACGGCACCTTCCTGATCGAGGACGGCAAGCTCAGCCGCCCGGTCAAGAACCTGCGCTTCACCGAGTCGATGGTGCGGGCCTTCTCGAACATCGCGGCGCTGAGCCGGGAGACCACGCTGATCAGCGACGAGTTCTCCAGCATCCGCATCCCGGCGGCCAGGTTCAACGACTTCCACTTCACCAGCGCCACGGAGTTCTAGCCGGAGCGGGGGTCTGATCAACCGGTCCATCAACGGGAGGTCCCTCGGGGCCTCCCGTTTTCACATCCCGACGTACGCACAATAAAGGGGGCCGACCCGAGGTCGACCCTTGAACCATTCCCGGGCCAGCGTAAAAAGCCCCCGGGGCCGTTGAAAACGGTCGATTCCCTCCCCGCCCTAGGGCAGCTTGAAGACCACCGACAGCGCGCTGGTCTGTGAGAGCTGGACCTCGTCGATCTCGTCCTCGTCGTAGCGCAGCGTCAACCCTGCCTGCAGCTCCAGCCAGCCGGTCAGCGAGACGCTCAACGCGCTCTCCCAGTCGACGTCGATCACCGTGAGCTCGGTGAAGTGAGCGAAGAGCCTGAGCTGGGAGGTGAAGCCGAAGACCTCGTCCCAGGCCAGGTCCCAGTCGCTGTTGAAGAAGAGGCCGCCCTCGACCCTGCTGGACTCGATCTCCGCGGTCTCCGGGTCGTCGGCCCAGTAGGTGTACTCCGTCGTGTAGGTCTCCTTGGCGCCGACGGAGAGCCGGGTGCTCCACCACTCGAACCACTGGCTCTCCACACCGGCCGACTGGGTCAGGTAGAGGGGGTCGGCGAAGGCGGAGAGGGTCAGCGGCGGGTCCGTGTCGTAGTCGTAGCCCGGGGCGAACTGGGTGTTGGCGGTGAACTCGCCGAAGAGGCGGGCCAGGGGGGACAGGGCGTAGCCGGCCCGGGTGGCGAAGTCGATGGAATCGGATGACTTGCGGAAATCCGCGTCGCCGGTCTTGCTCTGCCCGAAGGCCAGCTTGAGCTCGCTGTTCCAGAAAAACTCGCCGGGCTCGTAGTCCAACAGGCCGCTCAGGCCGGCCGAGTAGGCCAGGGCGTTCTCGCCGCCGGCGGCCCAGTTGCTGAACGCCGCCTGGGAGAGTCCGGCGTTGACCGCCAGCTCGTAGGACCAGGGACCCGCCGGTGCCTCCGCGTCCTGGGCCAGCAGCAGCGCGGGGAGCAACAACAGTAAACAGGTGAATCGGCGCATGGATGAACCTCCGGATTGCGGTGGGTAAGGCGACCTCGGCAAGGTCTTCGGCGGGCGCGCCTCGTGTCCGCCCGGCGTTGGCACATTTCTTGCGGAGTCCGGCGTCCGCGCCGCCGGGCCGTGGGTCGCACTGCTGCAAGAAATGTGCCAACGCCTGCGTCGTCGCGAGTTGGGGGTGCGTCGCGCGAGGCCCCCTTGCCGAGGTCGCCGGATGGGTCAGGGGGACAGGCGCAGCTCGTAGGCGTAGATCCAGTTGAAGCCCGTCTCGCGGCGGCAGCCGGCGGAGAGGAAGGCCGGCAGGTACTGGATCGGCAGGTGGCTCCAGATGTCGACGCCGGGATACTCGCGGCGGGCCAGGCGACCCAGGGCGCGAACGAAGGTGCCGTCGACGGCCTCGGTGCTTCCGACCAGCGGGGCGATGTAGAGTTCGCTGGGCTCGGCGTCGTCGGAGTAGAGGGGGGCGGCGGCGCGGAAGCCCCTCGGACCTCGGCGGACCAAAATGGGCCGCCCGGCGAGGAGCCCGCGCAGGCGCTCCGGTGTGGCGGCGGGGAAGACCCACTCCCGGGGGAAGAGTCCGGCGTAGTTCTCCAGGCAGCCGCGCAGCAGGTATTCGAGCAGGCCGGGTTCGTCGAGGTCGGTTACTTCGAGACCGTCATCGGCGTCGGGAGAGATGACCTTGCGTACGCCCAGAGGCGCCAGGCGGTTCAGCGGCCAGTGGACGAAGGGCATGCTGAGGATCTTGCGGAAGCCGCTGTCGGCGGCGAAGGGGACGGAGCGGTTGGTGTCGGCGGTGGCCCAGCGGGCGACGCCCCGGCCCCGGTTGCGCAGTTCGTTCATGGTGAACTCGTGCAGCTCGCGTCCCAGGCCGCGGCCCCACTGGTCGGGATCGATACGCAGGGCCTCGAGCCACCACTCGTCGTCGGCCAGTCGGCGCAGCCGGGTGACGCCGACGACGCGGCCGTCCAGTTCGGCGATGAAGACGCCGCCCTCGGCGATGCGGCGCTCGATGCTCTCCAGCAGATAGTCGTGGCCCTCCCAGATGCGGGCGACCATTTGGCGGATGGTTTCGGCGTCGTCGGGTCGGGCGGAGCGGAAGCGCACGGCGGACCTCTTGATATGGGTGCTGTCAGCGGCGGCGGCTGGGTTGTCGACCGTCCAACTATAGCACAGTGGGAAGTCGGAGCGTGTTTCAGCTTGGCTAAAGCGGCTCGAGGGGCTATACTTAACCAATCCACGCTGGAGGTGGTCGATGAGCGCGAAGAGTCAGGGATTGGAGACGAACTTCGACGGCCTGGAGCCGATCCGTTGTCCCTACTGCAACAAGATGTCCTACCCGACCCGGCCCCAACCCCGGGTGCGCTGCGCCTGGTGCGGCCGCGGTTTCAACGTCCAACTCACCGGCGAGGATCCCTGGTACGAGCAGGCGCTCAAGGACCTCAACCGCGCCCTGGCCATCAAGACCGATCTTTTCCTGGCCTATCACAATCTGGGCCTGGCCTATTCGGAGATCGGCCAGTACGAGCAGGCCATCGCGGTCTTCGAGAAGGAGCTCAAGCTGAGCCCCGGCGACGCCGACACATACTACCTGTTGGGGATGTCCTACGCCGCGGCGACCACCAACTACCGCCGAGCCATTGAGTGCCTGGAGCGCTATCTGGAGCTGCGGCCGGACGCCGTGGAGCAGGGGGCGGTCCGCGATCTCGTCGACCGCTTGGCCAGGCTGGAGCGGGACAACGGCGGCAACTGAGCGCCAGCGGCTTGTCCGCGACGGCTGCTTCTGCGATTGTACCGTTACAACAACGGGCCTGGGTAGCCGGTCGGTGCTGTCTCTCTCCGTTACTACACCATTTACGAATGGTGGAGGGACACTCTCCCTCTTAATAATTGCGATCACGGCCCTGGTTGCTACTCCCGATGACGAAGACCCCGCCGCTCGGCGGGGTCTTCGATGTCTGATGGATGGCTCATCGGCGGCCTGCCAGGCGAGGCGCTGTGAGGGGTCAATCCTGGGTGATCTCCAGCGTCTTCTCCGTATCGCCCAGGATGATCTTGACCTCGACGGTGTCCGACGAGGGCGAGACCTTCACATCGATGCCGTCGGAGTCGCCGTTGACTGAGGCCTGCCAGCGGACGGTCTCGGGTCCGTTCTCCAGGATGCGGTCGTCGTCGCCGGAGGCGTAGTCGCCGCCCTTCTCCAGGCCGTGCATGTAGGAGACCTGCAGGGTGCCCGAGCCGGAGACGATCTCGGCGGAGCCGTCGAATTCACCGTAGGGGGCGTTGTCGAAGCCGTCCAGGTTGCCCCAGCGCAGCTTGATCGTCTGGCCGTCGTCGCCCAGCCAGGCGCTGGCGCGGTTGTAATCGCCGCCGCCCTCGACGGTGAACAGGTTCTGGAAGCCGCCCACGCTGACCCGCACCGTGATGTCGCCGCGCTCTGGAACGACCTTGACGTTTACGCCGTCGCCGTCGCCGACGGTGGAGGCCTCCCAACGGATGCGCTGGTCGCCTTCCTCGACGATACGGTCGGCCTCGCCCTTTTCGCGGATGCCCTCGCTCTCCCAGCCGTGCAGGTAGGTCAGCTCGAGACGCCCCTGACCGTTGGTGATCTCGGCGTAGCCGTCGAAGGTTTCGTAGGGGACCCGGGGGAGATCGTCGAGGTTGCCCCAGCGGATCTTGATCAGTCCATCTTCATTTTTGTCCAGCCAGGCGTTGGCGCGGTTGGCACCCATCTCGACCTCGGAGACGGGGCCTTCGGGAGTCCAGGCCACGGTGGAACGGCGCAGGGAACGTTCGACCAGGCCGCCTTCGTCGATGGTGAAGACGCCGTGCCAGTCGCCCAGCTTGAGGTGGGCCGTGACTCCGGCGGGGCCGCGCAGGGTCAGGCGCAGACCATCGGATTCGTTGGCGCCGGCGGATTTCCAGGCCACGTGGTCCGGCCCCTCCTTCGCTACAGAGTCTTGCCCCTCCTCGAAGTCTTCGACGGCCTCCAGCTCGCAACCGCCCTGCTCGGGCACGATGAAGCCGTCGAACTCGTATAGGCCGATACCCGGCCGGTTGGTCAGGTTCCCCCACTCCAGGGAGAGCTCGACGACGACCTCGTCGCCCTCGAGCCGGGGCGCTCCGCTCTGCTCGATACGCAGGGCGTTGCCGGCGGCGTCGAGCTGGACGCTGACGGCTCCGGCGGTGAGGGCCAGAGACGGGATCAGGAAGACAAGGCTGCGCGCTGTCCAATTCATGGGTCTCTTCCGAGGGGTCGGGCGCGTGTGCGGGGCGTCCGGTGAGGACGCTGTAGATACTACCCCAGTCGTCGCCCGGGCGCAAGTTGTCGGCCGCCGGTCCGGGCTAACGGCCCGAGGCGGCCAGTTAGCGGTCGACCACGCGGCCCGTCGTCAGCTCGAAGCCGCCGTGCCACTCGCCCACCTTGATGTGGATCGTCGTATCGCGGCCGGGGACGACGCGCACCGTGACGCCGTCGCGGTGGCCGAGGGTGCCGGGCCGCCAGGAGACGCAATCGGGGCCGTCGACGAGGACCTTGTCGTCGGCGCCCCGGCGGTACCTGCCGCCATTGTCGAAGAGTTTGATGCTCTCGACCTCGCAGGCGCCGTGATCGGCTTCTATGATCCGGGTTTCGCCCTGGGCGCTCTCGATGCGGTTGCCGTCCTCATCGATCTGCAGGCTCTCCGCCGCGACGGCCGCGCTGAGTACGGGCAGGGTTGCCAGAGTGCAACTGAGAACCCTCGCGACCTATCCCCCGTTTGCTCGCTGCGCCGGACTGCCGTCAATGTCTGGAAAGGGCGCTATCAAGTTTGGCATCAGACACGATCCCGGGCAAGCCAACTTCAACTCGATAAACCGATCCACCTCGAAAAGCTGCCGATACGAGGCGATGCCGAATGATGCTTGGCCTGCAACCTTGACCCTTCGGCGCCTACAGGCTATATGTGCATGTTAATACTAGACTTTGGGTTAATGCATCGTCATCGAGGTCAATGGCGCCAAGCAGCTCGCTCGATGTGTAAAGCTGATTGCTGGCCGACTGTAGATAATTGAACGTTATCCGGTAACACCATAGTTCGTGACAGTTAAGTGATTCCTGACAAAGCACAGATCAGTATAGCCCGGAGGTGGAGGGATGACAGGGGCGCGGCGCGGATCGCCGCCTGGACGGACCGCTTCACCGAGCTGTACTACGACAGCGAACCGACGGTCACCGACGACGGCGCCTCCTGCCGGGGCAACGCCCACGGCCGCTTCACCCTGCGCCTGGACGAGGTTGAAAGCGGCCGGACGATCCGTATCCAGATAGATTGGCCGGAGCCGGAGCCCTAGCGGGACACCGAGGACGTCGAGGGAACAAACCCGGGCTGACCATCAGGTCGGCCTGTTTGCGCTCCTCTCGCGGCAGAGCAGGGCCGCGCCCAGAGCGCCGACGTACTGCGGATCGTCCAGAACGGCGATGCGGCGACCCAGGGCGTCGGCCAGGGCCACGACCACGGCGGGATTGAGGGCGACTCCACCGGAGAGGGCCACGGTTTCGAGCAGCCCGACCTTGCGGGCCATTCCCGAGACCCTCTCGGCGACGGCCTCGACGAGGCCGCGGGCGATTCCGGCCCGGGAGGCCCCCCGGGCCAGCAGGCCGATGACCTCGCTCTCGGCGAAAACGGTGCACATGCTGTTGATGCGACTGGCCTTCTCAGCCCCGCTCGCCAGAGCGGAGAAACGCTCCAGATCCGTTTCCAGGGCCCGGGCCATCACTTCGAGGAAGCGGCCGGTGCCGGCGGCGCAGCGGTCGTTCATCACGAAGCGCCGCACGGAACCGCCGGGACCCACGGCGACGGCCTTGGTGTCCTGGCCGCCGATGTCGATCAGGGTCAGCTCGGCCACCCGCTGGGCGAAGGCCCCCCGGGCGTGGCAGGTGATCTCGGTGATCCGCCGGGCGGCGAAGTCGACGAGTTCCCGGCCGTAGCCCGTGGCCGCGACGGGGACGGCGTCGAGGTCGGTCAGACCGGCGGCTTCCAACGCCCGCCGGGCCGCCTTCTCGCCGGAGATGCCCGTCGGCGCCAGACCCCGGCCCAGGACGGTTCCGGCTTCATCGACGAGGACGGCCTTGGTCGCCGTCGAGCCCACGTCGACGCCGGCGTAGCGGCGGGGGGACCGTGAAGCCCCCCCGTCCTCCATCCTCACAACGACTCCACGAAGGCGTCGATGCGCGTCTTGAGCTGCTCGACGTCGCCCATACTGTAGTCGCTCTCCAGGGAGAGCAGCGGGATGCCCTCCCGCTCCAAGCGGTCGCGGACCAGCTTGTCCTCGACCAGATAGGGCGTGCAGAAGGAGAGGCTGTAGTTGATCACCCCCCGGGCTCCCGAGGCTCCGGCCAGCTCGACGATGTCGTCCAGGCGCTCGGTGTTGGGGGTGAAGCAGGCGCAGTGGATGTTGAAGTAGCGCCGGGCGATCGACTCGAGCAGCCCCTCGAGGTCGGCGGGGCTCTCGTCGACCAGCTCGCTGTAGTAGCGGCTGCCCACACAGCTCTCCTCGCCGACGATCACCCGGTCGGGTCCTTCGACGACGTGGTGCAGCTTCCAGTTGGGGATGGCGTAGGGCGTCCCCGTGGTCAACAGCGGGACGGCCTCGGCGTCGAAGGGGCTCTCGCCGCGCTCGACGCGGGCCTCGACCTCGTCGGCCAGCTTGGTCACCGAGGCGGTGAAGCGCTCGGGGTCGTCGTAGAAGGCGATCTGGTTGATCAGCAGGGCGTCCTTGCCGCTGATCGGCACGGGTCGCTTCCAGCGCAGTTCGTTGAGACGCTGCAGGGCGCGGCGCTTGTTGTTGTGCAGCTCGACGGCGGCTTTGAGCTTCTCCGCCGTCAGCTCGTTGCCGGTCAGCTCTTCGAGGTAGGCGATGAAGCCGTCCAGCTCGGCGCGCCAGAGCCGGAAGGTCTCCTCGTTCTTGCGGTGGGGGATCTCCAGGACCTTCACCGGGTGCTTTTCGCCCAG
>WJMB01000201.1 GCA_014728185.1 Candidatus Coatesiibacteriota bacterium | reverse complement strand
CACGTTAGCCACCTTGCCGCGCTCGTTTTCTATACGTTGGTAAACCTCGGCCAACTCGCCGGTCGCCTCGGGGTGATGAATAATCTCTATCCAGGCCATGACTCACTTCCTGGTTGGTGTTCGTTGTCGATAGTCCGTCGCTGTCGGTTGCCTTAGAGGTTTAACAACTCAAAGGCGCGCAGGCCCCGCCCGATGATAAAGCGGAGATTGAAGAACAAGCTCGTCCGTTTGTGAACCGTTATGGAATGGGATTGCTACAAGGAACTGTACAAAAACTGTAGCTTCCGCGAGTGCTTGTTTACGTGTGCGTGTTTCGCGGATAAGGTCAGTTATTTTCACTTTGCAACTCTCAATCGCTGCCGATGTTGGTCCGACCGGCTGGAACGCTTTATCTTCCAGTCCGATCGGTGGAGCAGCAGGGCGGGGTTCACGCATTGCCAGGAAGGCCGCCGGGCGGCGGCCTTCACGCTCTGCGGACTACGCTCGGCGATAAGCTCTCAGTGGGGCTTGACGGCGAAGAGTTTTTGGCCGTACTCGACGGGCTGGGCATTGTTGATCAGCACCTTGACGACGGTTCCGTCGTGCTCGCTTTCGATCTCGTTCATCACCTTCATCGCCTCGACGATGCAGACGATGTCGCCCTTGGAGACTGTGGTGCCGACCTTGATGTAGGGATCGGCCTCGGGGCTGGGGGATGAGTAGAAGGTGCCCACCAGGGGTGCGGTGATATAAACCAGCTCGGAGTCGTCTACTTCGGTGGGCTCGACGGCGGTCGGCTTTTCGGAGGCGGGCGCGGCGGCGGCCGCGGGGGCCGCGAAGCTCGGGGCCGGGGCTCCACCGCGCTTGAGGGTGACCGAGCGGAATAGGCCGGAGAGGGTCAGCTCGCTGAGCGAGGAGCCTTCGAAAATATCGATGAGTTCCTTTAGTCGCTTGGCGTTCATCGTGGCGCAAACCTCACTGGTCGGGGTTGCGTAAGTGCGAAGACCCGCAACGGTCTTCGAAAGACTCTGGTTAATCCTTGACCCGGGTGACGTACTCGCCGGTGCGGGTGTCGATACGGATGCGTTCGCCCTTCTCGACGAAGAGGGGAACGTTGACCTGGGCGCCGGTCTCGACGGTAACCGGCTTGGTGGCGCCGGTGGCCGTGTCGCCCTTGAGTCCGGGCTCGGCCTCGACGACCTCGAGATCCACCGCCGAGGGCAGGGCCACGTCCAGGGGATCGCCCTCGTAGAAGAGGATGGAGAGCTCCAGCCCTTCGGTGAGCCAGTTGACGGCGTCGCCCAACTGCTCGGCGGTCAGGCGCAGCTCGATGTAGGTGTCCTGGTCCATGAAGCAGTAGAACTCGCCGTCACGGTAGGTGTAGGTGACGTCCTTATCGTCCAGGGTGATGTCCTCGAGCTTCTCGCTTGTGCGGAACTTGTGTTCGAAGATGGCTCCGTTCTTGAGGTTCTTCAGCTTGGTGCGGACGAAGGCCGGCCCCTTGCCCGGCTTGACGTGCTGGAACTCGACGACGGTGTGGGGCACGCCGTCGAAGAGGAATTTCAAGCCGTTGCGGATGCCCGAGGTTCCGATCATCTATGCGCTCCAGATTGTTATGTTCGCCGGATTGTCAGACGTAAAAGGTCGCCTGTTTGGTTGGAGGTTGCCGCTACCGCACCGCCTACAATCTACAATACCAATTCTTGGCGTTGCGCGCTACTTGGGGCTGGTTTGCTGGGAGCCAATGCCGTTATCCATAAACCTGAACAATCTGTGTGAGTGACAAGGCCGCAGGAGCTCACTGCTGACACCGAGGAACACAGGAGACGAGGGTGTAGTTGACGGCCCCTGGGCCGGCCCTCTGGCAACGGAAAATGAATCGCGGCAGTGAAGTCGAATCGAGCTCCGCCAAACCGCAATGACCCACTCGGCAAACGAGACCAAGCCCGGCGGGGCCGGCTCGGTCGACAGAAGGTTCCAGTTACGAGGCATTTTATCACACCCCCCGCGGGGCGGCAAGGCGATGCTGAAGCATACTGTGCCGTTTTGGCATTCCGGTCAGCGCCAAGCGCTGGAATTTCAGTATTACCGCTTAAAGCCCTCTCCGGTACAGGAGATATATTTTGTTGTTATGCAACACCTTAGGAGGCCCTCATCAATCTGGCACGACTCTTGCATATGCTATAGGGCGGAATCCAGCGATCCTGACAAACCACCAACCACCCATTTCACGGGAAGCGAAACAACCGCATTCTTGACAACCGCAGCAAGGAGGTCGATGATGGCTATCGTCCGCTGGAACCCCAACCGCCACTGGCTCAACCTGCGCGATGAGATGAGCCGCGTCTTCGAGGACTTCTTCGGCAACGCCACCAAGGAGGGCGAGGACGTCGTCTGGGCCCCCCGGGTCGACATCAGCGAGACCGCCGAAGAGTTCCGCGTCCGCGCCGAACTGCCTGGAGTCTGCGCCGACTGCATCAACGTGGACATCGAGAACAACACCCTGATCATCCAGGGCGAGAAGCAGAAGGAGGAGACCGACGGCCAGGAGAACTTCTACCGTGTCGAGCGCCTCTACGGCCGCTTCATGCGCTCCTTCACCCTGCCGCAGCGCGTCAAGGCCGATCAGGTCAAGGCCCGCTACAAGGACGGCATCCTGCACATCGCCATCCCCAAGGCCGAAGAGGCCAAGCCGCGCCAGATCCAGGTCGAGGTCGAATAATCCCGGCCGATAGCGGAACAATCACCAACGGGGGCCGCTCGACGGCCCCCGTTTTCTCACCCCAAAAGCCGATTGAGAGACGCCTCAAAAATATGCTATAATACTAATGTTCTTTCCACCGACGACCATCCCAACCCATCCAAGACCATGATCACCTACAACTACCGTTGCTGGAACTGCGACCACACCTTCGAGGCGCGCCAGAGCATCAAGGACGAGCCCATCGAGGAATGCCCCAAGTGCGGCGGTCTGGTCCGCCGGATAATCTCCGGCGGTCTGGGCGCCCTGGGCGTCAGCCACGACTCCAGCCGCGCCTGCTCCACCGGGGGCGGGTGAGGCTTCTAGCTAGTGCCGCGAGGCGGGGCGCCCGGATCGGGCGCCCTTCGTCATAACCCCGCTACACGATCGGCGAGGTACGGCGAGACCTTTGCCGTGGCAATTCGCGGCGCGCCGCTTCCGGAGCCGGCGTTGGCACGTTTCTTGCAGCAGGGCGGGGCGGCCCCCTGGACAGCCCGGCGTCGGCCTCCGCAAGAAACGTGCCAACGCCTTGTCGACCGGGGAAGATCACAAAACAAATCGGGAAGTAACGCGGCAAAGGTCTCGCCGGCTGATTCCGGCGGGATGTGACGAATGCTAGAGCCGGAAGGCGTCTTCGATCAGCTCGAGTGAGGGGCGATCCAGCTCGGGCTCCCAGGTGATCGCGGCGACGTCGAAGCGGACGTAGAGACCTCGCAGATCGGGCCGACTGACCAGCAGGGCGTCGGCCAGGCGGGCCAGGCGCCGTCGCTTGCGGATGTCGACGGCCTCGCGGGCGCCGCCGGCGGGTCCGCCGCGCCTTCGCGCCTTGACCTCGACCACGGCCAGCAGCTCGTCGCGACGGACCACCAGGTCCAGCTCGCCGCGCAGACCCAGGCCGCGGGGTCGCCAGTTGCGCAGCAGCACGCTCCAGCCCCGGCGCTGGTACTCGGCGGCGGCGAGTTCCTCGGCCCGGCGGCCCATCCGCTTGGCGTCGCTTTCGCTCATCGGCCTGGAATCCCCCGGCGGACAGGAATCTTGAATGTGTACGGTGAAATACAGATAGCGAAACTGATGGCGGAACCGTTGATTACATGATCGTTGCCACACACGAAGCGGCCCGGATCAGGCTGCCGCGAACTAATGCAGGTGTCGCAGGGCGGCGTCGAGGGCGGCGCCTCGCCCGGCCTCCAGACCGGCGGCCACGTCGATGAGCCAGTCGCCGCCGGCGACTCGGCGCAGCTCCAGCGTCAGCGTCGGTCGGCCCGGTACGCGGACGGTCTGGCGGACCGTCGTCTCGTCGATCTCGCTGAGCTCGCCGACGGCTTCCAGGGGCTCGCCGGGCCGCAGATAATCGGCCAGCTCATCCAGGCCGCCGTTGACCAGCAGCGCTTCAGCCTCATCGACGGCTCCGGCCGTGACGGACCGGGAGAAGTCAGCGACGACGGCGGCGGCGGGATGGCCGGTTTCACAGCCCGCCAGAGTCAGCAGGGTCGCGATGGCGACCAACGGCAGTGGTTTGAAGGCGTGCCTCATTCGGTGTCCCGCAGGTCGTCGGTCAGGTCGACGTAGGGTCGTTCCGGTTTATCATGGACTTCCAGCGCGGCGGCGTCGCCCTGCATCCGTTCGATCAGCGAGCGGTTGAGCTCCCGGGCCGGGTTGAAGCCCCGACGGCGCACCAGGTAGTTCATCGCCGCCAGCTCGACGATCGAGGCGATGTTCTTGCCCGGGCTGGCTGGGATAACCACCTGGGGTATCTTGATACCCAGGATGTCCTTGTACTGGGTCTCCAGGCCGACGCGCTCGTAGTTGTCGCGGCCGCGCCACTCCCGGATCTGCACCACCAGCTCCACCCGCTTCTGGTCGCGCACGGCGTTGACGCCGAAGAGGTGGCGCACGTTGATGATGCCGATGCCGCGGATCTCCATGTACTCGCGGATGCGCTCCGGTGCGTTGCCGACCAGCACGGAGTTGAACTTGCACTTGATACGCACTACATCGTCGGCCACCAGACGATGGCCCCGGCTGACCAGCTCGAGGGCGCACTCGCTCTTGCCGATACCCGCCTTGCCCAGGATCAACAGACCCACGCCCTTGATGTCCAGCAGCACGCCGTGCATCTCCACGCTCTGGGCCAGCACATCCTGGAGATAGAAGGAGACGGCGCTGATCACCTCGGGCGTCGGCTTGGGGGTCAACAGGATCGGCACGCGCTGTTCTCGGCAGATCTCGCTTAGCTCCCTGGGCGGTTCCAGCCCCCGGGAGATGAAGAAGCAGGGCGTGCGGCACTCCCGGGCCAGATAGCCCAGGATGCGTCGGCGCTCGGCGGAGTCCAGATTGGCCAGGAAGTCGGTCTCGCTCTTGCCCAGGATGTGGACCCGCTCCTCGAGCTGGTACTGGAAGTGCCCGGCCAGCACCAGCCCCGGACGCTCCAGGTCGGGGCGGGTGATCTCGCGCTCGAGTCCCACGGCGTCGCCCACCAGGCGCAGCTCGAGACGGATCTTGTTCTCGTCGAAGAGCCGTCCGACGGTGACGGTCATCGGATTCCTCCTCCAGTGGCGGTTCGTTGGGCTCGCGGGGGCAACGAATTTCTGCCGCTGGGATTAGGGTACAAAAAAAGGCGGAGGCGGGCAAGCGCCGCCTCCGGTGGTGAATCGGGCTTGACGCCGTTCTCACTCCAGGTTTTCCTCTGCCCGGCGGATCACCTCCACGAAGGCTTCGGCGTCGCCGGCCTCCAGGAGCTCCTTGCGTAACTGCGGGTTCTTGACCAGGCGGGAGAGACGGGCCAGGGCGCGCAGGTGCACGGTGTCCGATTCGGCGCAGAGCAGGAAGAGCAGCTTGGTCGGCTTGCCGTCCATGCTTTCGAACTCGAGACCGGCGGGCTTGCGTCCGCAGACGATGGCCAGGCCGTCGATGAGGTGGGGCTGACCGTGACGCGGGTGGGGGATGGCCACGCCGTTCTCCAGCCCGGTGGTGCAGAGCTCCTCGCGGGCGGTAACGGCTTCGATTAGTTCGCCCGCTTCCTCCAGGCGCTCGGCCTCGACCAGGTTGTCGACGAGCTCGCGTATCGCGCCGACCTTGTCCTCGGCGTCCATCTCGAGGATGACGTTCTCGGGCTTGGTGTAACTGCCGATGTTCATAGGTGAATAACCTCCGTAAGTAACGGCGGTGAAACGATCCGGATAGCTCAGGTCGTCGAAATAACGGGGGGTCGCCCTCCGTTTCGACTATCGTCCCTTAGCTTAATCCAGCCGCCGCTTCTCCGCAACCCCCTTTGCATAATTCTCTTAGGGCGCACCACATGAAAGCGGAACGGCATTGTTCTCTCAAGGAGCGGCATTTAGTACTGGAGCGCCGACTTTTTTATCTCCCTCAAGGCATCAACCCGTTGAACCGATGGCCTTGATAGCCCTTAAGATCTCAATTAGGAAGTCTTCAGCTCACTTGCAACCGGAAAACCGGGAGAGAACCGGGAGTCGCGGCTTCCCGGCTCTCAGCATTCGAGTGGTGAAAGCCGGTTTATATTCCATATATCCATGCTAGGCATATGAAAGCCCATCAGGCTATAAAGATAGGCGATCGAATACCCTGTCCAAACCGAATCATGATTGTAACCTGCTGATAATTCCAGGGATGATTCTCTCGAACTTTTCACGAAACGGGCTTTTT
>WJMB01000200.1 GCA_014728185.1 Candidatus Coatesiibacteriota bacterium | reverse complement strand
GCCCCGCTCTGCTGCAAGAAACGTGCCAACGCCGGGCGGGGCGGTAGCGCGCCGCCGATTGTAACGGGCGAAGGTCCGTTTCATGCTTGATCCTTTTCGGCCATCCGGGACTAGTAACCAGACGCACTGTAACAGCCGGTCTGGAGTGCCTCTGTACGTAGTTGTTCGACAGATACCGCCCCAGGTTTCCATATGTAGCCGGGTGCTGTTTATTGACGGCCAATAATCACGGCTGATACGCTCAGCGTCCCGTGATCCCTTCCCGGCGGACAATACAGTAAACAGGAGGTATAGCTTCAAGTGCGGATCGAACGCATCGTCAGTCCGGGCCTGGCCCACTACTCCTACCTTCTCGTCGATGGCGACCGGGCCGCGGTGGTCGATCCCCGCCGCGACGTCGAGGTCTATCTGGAGCGGGTTCGGGACCAGGGAGCGCGTTTGGAGCGCATCTTCGAGACCCACCGCCACGAGGATTTCATCGTCGGCTCCGTCGAGCTGGCCCGGCTCTCCGGCGCGACGATTCACCACGCCGAGGCCCAGCTCGACCACCCCCACGGCGAGGCGGTCCACGGTGGTGAGAGCTGGAGTCTGGGCGCTCTGGCCATCGAAGCCCTGGCCACGCCGGGGCATACCCCGGGCTCGATCAGTTACCTGGTGCGTGAACCGGCAGGGGAGCCCTGGCTGGTCTTCACCGGCGACACCCTTTTCGCCGGCGACCTGGGCCGGGTGGACCTGCCCGGGGTGGAGCGGATGGAGGAGATGGCCGGACTGCTCTACGACAGTCTCCAAGAGCGGCTGCTGCCCCTGGGCGACGGCGTGATCGTCTGCACGGCCCACGGCGCCGGTTCGGTCTGCGGCGCCGGGATCACCGAGCGCCCCTGGACGACGATCGGCCTGGAGCGCCGGCTCAACCCCAAGCTGCGACATTCGAGCCGCGCGGCCTTCATCGAGGCCGTGGCCGTCGAGCTGGAGCGCCCGCCCTACTTCCGCCGCAGCGAGGAGTGGAATCTCAATGGTCCGCCGCCACTGGCGACCCAGCTCCAGCCGCCGGCCCTCTCTCCGGCCGAGTTCGCCGAGCGCGGGCCGGAGGCCCAACTCGTCGATACCCGCCCCGTCGGCTGTTTCGCCGCAGGCCACCTGCCGGGCTCCCTCTCCCTGGCCCGGGCGGTCCTGGCCGGTCACGCCGGCTGGCTGCTGGACTACCGACGCCCGATCCTGCTGGTAACCCCGGAGGACGGTCCCGCCGAGGAGACGACTCTGCTGCGCCGGATGGGCTTCGACAACCTCGGCGGCAGCCTGTCCGGCGGGATGACGGCCTGGCAGATGGCCGGGCGGCCCCTCGCCGCCGTCGAGACCCTGAGCACCCGGAAACTCTGCGAGTTGCTGGACTCCGGGGAGCGACCGGAACTCCTCGATGTGCGCTCCGACGAAGAGCTGGAGTCACAGGGGCGCATCGCCGGGGCGCGGCACATCCCGCTGACCCGACTGGCCGAACGCCTCGATGAGCTCGACGAGGAAGCCGAGACGGTGATCTTCTGCGGCAGCGGGATCCGCTCGATGAGCGCGGCCGCCCTGCTGCGGCGCTCCGGCGTCGGGCGCCCCTGGGTTACCCTGGGCGGCCTTTCCGCCTGGAACTCGACCGCCTGCCCCCTGGAGCTCTGAGCACTCGATTGGCCGCAATCGACGCCTCCACTACTCTTTTCCAGCAGGTACCGGGTCGACAAGGCAACCTCATGACAGCGGCGGCTGGATGAGATGACCGGGGTAATCGGACCGGACCAGCTCGGTTTTCGTCTCAGATACCCTTTCAAGCCTAACCGCTGCGAGGTTTTTGAACCGATTGGGGTCATCAGGTCGAACGGACCACTAGATGCCCTGAACGCCGCCGTTTCGGCCGGCAAGCCCGGACTGCCCATTGAATCCGCGAGTCGATCCCGACCGAGGCTGGTCCTCGTAATGTGAAACGCGACGAAGTGCGCCATCAATGGAGAGGGGTCGTATTCCGTGTTCGCATCGATAGCAGCTTGTAACGTATTGTTATCATATGAGATCGGCCGTGATATTCTGCCGAGAATATGAGGGTCGAACTGTGACAGCTGGGATAGGGGTGATCTGTCGCAGATCAGGCTAACAGCACACTTGTCCATGCCCTGAGAGCGGATTGCCACTGGCTCATATGACTTTTAAGTGTAGCAATAACAAGTAGCAAGGGAATGCTAAAGGTATGATCACACGCGCCTGAACACTCACGTATAGCTAATGGCTTGTTATTATGTGTCTTATAGCTGTGTAAACCGTCACTGTCCGTGCGTTGCCTGTTGCCATAAAAGATGTTCCCTAAGCGGATGCATCCAAATTATCGCTCTGCTTCGGGAAGTAGCGACACATGATTTGCATCCCGGGCATCCCAGGAAATATGAGACTAAACGCCTTTTTTAATTACCGACTTTAGCAGATGGCATCACACACGATCCCGGACCAGCAGGTTACAACTCGAAACACCGCCCCACCTCGCAAAAAGCGGCTGATACGAGGCTATGCCGAATGATGCCTGGCCTGCCAACTCAACCCCTCGGCGCCTGCTAGTTATATATGCAT
>WJMB01000025.1 GCA_014728185.1 Candidatus Coatesiibacteriota bacterium | reverse complement strand
TACCAGCCTGCCAGACCAACCCGTGGAGCATGATGGACCCCCGTCGCGAGCGCGGCATCCCCTTCGTGATCTCCTCCCCCTCCGGGGGCGGCAAGACCACCATCTACCGCGCCTTGCAGCTTAGCCATCCCGAGATGTACTACAGCATCTCGGCGACGACGCGGCCCCCCCGTCCCGGCGAGGTCGACGGCAAGGACTACTACTTCTACGACGACGCCCGCTTCGAGCGCAGTCTGGCCGCCGGTGAGTTCATCGAGACCGCCGAGGTTCACGGTTTCCGCTACGGCACCCCGGAAACGCCGCTGCGCGAGGCCCTGGCGCGCGGACGCGACATCGTCCTGGATATCGACGTCCAGGGCGGCGCGGCCATCCGCGAGCTCTTTCCCGACGCCGTGCTGATCTTCATCGTTCCGCCGGACTGGCAGACCCTGCGCGACCGCCTCGAGCGCCGACGCAGCGAGGACCCGCAGATCATCGCCCAGCGCCTGCGCAACGCCCGCCTCGAGCTCAGCCGCGCCGGCGAGTACGACTACGTCGTCATCAACGATGTTCTCGAACGAACCACCGGTGAGGTGCGCTCCGTGATCACCGCCGAGCGCAACCGGACCTCGCGCCGTCTGGACTGGCTGCAAAGGCTGTTCCCCGAAGCCCTGGGGGAAACCCCGGAACACGCGGGGAGGTAAGAAGATGCGAAGCTTCATCATTTCGACCCTCATCCTCGGCCTGCTGCTGGTAAGCGGCTGCGACACCACCGACCCGCTGCCCGGCTCCGAAGCGCTGATCCGTATCACCGGCTACGCCTCGGGAACCGAGTACATCGACGGCGACAACATACCCTTCGAGGACCGAGTGCTGGTCGTCTACGGCGAGGTCACCGACACCGATCCGCTCAATACCCCGGAGCTCTGGGACGGCCACGCCCTGGTGCTGCGCAGCAAGACCGAGCGCTTCATCCTCTCCGAGATCGACATGCAGCCCGTCGAAGAAGAAGACTCGCGCTGGTGGTTCGAGCGCCTGGTGCGCATACCCAGCGGATTCAACACCCTGGAGATCCAGGTCTCGGCCTTCCCCGGCGGCGTGGTCCTCGAGAACAGCGAGGTCGTCGAGCTGCGCGGCAACTGGAGCCCCGGTCGGGAATGCGTGGTGGCCTCCCTGGAGTGGAACGACGTCGACCGGGCCAATCTGGACCTGCACATGCTCGACGATCTGGGCAACGATTGCTCCGAGGACGACCCCAACGTCGGCGGGATGCGTTTGGACATCGGTGATTCCTACGGCTTCGGCCCCGAGTACATCACCGCCACCGATGATCGTCAGGCCACCTACGCCATCGAGGTCGAGTACGCCTCCGACAACGGCCAGGACAGCCCCGTGCCCTGCGAGGTCCACGTCTACGTCAACGGGGCCGAGCTGACCCAGAGCCCCTACAGCCACACCTTCTATCCCGACGACGTCGGCGGCGACCCCTGGCAGGTCGTCGAGGTCAACTACAATTTCTAGTCTTGATACCATAGCGAGCCAAGCGGATGAGGGTTGATATCCCAGGGTCAGGTATTGGGCGCGCTAAAATACACACTGGCACCCTTTACCGTGTTCGGACCGGGCAATGCTTGTAAACTGCTGACCCTCGCGTGTTGATTCTCAGATACTTGTCACAAAGCAGCTAGTCTCAAGGTGGCAGCTAGTAAAGACGCATGGATTATCACTTGTTCATGGACCGTCATATCAAGCTAATAGACTGTCAATGCTTTGTAGTCCAATTGGCTGCCGCTGTCTTCGCAGTCGATTTGCGACAATGAACCTCAAAGCGCATTTTGTGTTGCTGGTGGTCGGAGGCTGTCGGTACCGCTGTACATCCCGCATACTGATGATGAAGGACAAGCTTGAAGAAATCTAATGCATATTATAGCCCTTATGGAAATCCGCCCCCGCAACGAGTTGAAACCTTCCGCGGTGCATACAACGGGAATCTCTCGCTATTAGCAGCTCTCAGTAGTCACGAATAGCGGTCTCGTTTGTTTTTGGCATCATGGAACCTGTTCGGACCAAATCGGGGCAGCTAAGGAGAGGTTCACCGGCCAGGTAGTCGCCGTCCGGGTTGCGTTGCGCTTAGCCCCCTATATCATCATGCGCACCCTTTCTGCTTTTATTGACGCCCTTATGGGCCGAGTTGAAAACGGATGGGTTGTATATAGATACTACTAGCATAGAAGATTATCTATAGTTTACACCACTTATCATTGCCACTTTTTAAATGATTATATGTGATAAGCTCTTCTGATACTAAACGCATATTATCGGCAGACTACAATCATAACCAGGTCCGGTCATGGTATGCGATCCCTTGTTTTAATAATTCCAAGGCGTAATCTGCAGCAAATCTAGATAACAGCACACTTGCATATTACCTAAGACCAGCATGCTATCTGTCTCAATGTGTAGTATTAACAAGCAATGAAGGTGTTAAATGGCTGTTTGATCAAAATCGGAGCATCTCCGAAAGGGCGGGGAGGACCAAGCAAACCGCTCATTATCAGCCTGATTTGGCCCGAACACGTTTCATACTGCCAACGCCTATTAGATAACTCCGAAAACAAGCAGTGCTATGTCCGGTTTTCTCCACCAAAGCAAGCTCTCGACCCAGCATTCGGCCTCTTTTCCTCCATTATCACCCTAAAGCAATGAAAAGCATTCTGTTAGCGTTATTAACCTGTCCAAGTGCAAGGGCTTATCCACACCGATAGCGATCCCTCTGCTTTCAAACCAACCGGCCGGGTGGCCCTTCTTTATTATCCCGGTTCGTGAAAAACGGCACTAATTGAGACCCTCCTGACCCCCCGATTTACAGCTTCGCGGGGAACACCGCCCGACCCGGAGCGTATCGATACTGACCACTGCGATACATAGACCACCGCCCGTCGATAAACCGGCGCGGCCGGTTTCAATAAAGGGATAACGAACAGCAACGGAGCCGACGATGAAGGTTTACCTGGACAACAACGCCACAAGCCGCACGGCCCCCGAGGTTGTCGAGGCCATGCTGCCCTACTTCAGCGAGATCTACGGCAACGCCTCGAGCTTCCACCAGTTCGGCCAGCGCTCCAAGCAGGGCATGGACGAGGCCCGTGCCGCCGTCGCCGCCTCCCTGGGCGCCGAGCCCGAGGAGATCGTCTTCACCGGCTCGGGCTCGGAGTCGGACAACTACGTCATCAAAGGCACCGCCGCCCGTCACGACGGCGGCCACCTGATAACCAGCGCCATCGAGCACCCCGCCGTGCTGACCACCTGCCGCTTCTTGGCCAAGCAAGGCTTCGAGCTGACCATATTGCCCGTCGACGGTCAGGGGCGAGTGGACCCCGCCGAGCTCGAAGCCGCCCTGCGCCCCGACACGATTCTGGTCAGTATAATGGCCGCCAACAACGAGATCGGCACCGTCCAGGACCTGGCTGCCCTCGGGGCGGTCTGCCGTCAGGCCGAGACACCCTTCCACACCGACGCCGTTCAGGCCCTGGGCAAGCTGCCCCTCGACCTGAGCGAGCTGCCCGTTGACCTGCTCTCGGCTTCGGCCCACAAGCTGCACGGGCCCAAGGGTGTCGGCCTGGCCTTCATCCGGCGCGGCCGCAAAGCGCCGGTCAACCTGCTCCACGGCGGCGGACACGAGCGGCGCCGCCGGGCTTCCACCGAGAACGTCGCCGGGATCGTCGGCTTCGGCGCCGCCGTCAAGCTGGCAGCCAAGCCTCACGTCGACGAGATCCGCCGCCTGCGCGATCGTCTCGAGGAGGGGCTGACCGCCGCCGTCGAGGACACCGTAGTCCTCGCCGAAAAAGCCGAGCGCCTGCCCAACACCAGCAACATCATCTTCCACGGCGTCGAGGGCGAGAGCATCGTCATGGGCCTGGACTTCGAGGGTATCGCCGTGAGCACCGGCTCGGCCTGCTCCTCGGGCTCCCTGGAACCCAGCCACGTCATCCTGGCACTGGGCTACGACCACGGCAGCGCCCAGGGCACCATCCGCTTCTCTCTCTCACGTTATACCACCGCCGAGGAGATCGACCACGTCATCGAGAAAGTGCCCCCGGTGATCCACCGGCTGCGCAAGATCTCGGCCTACTAACCCCGAATCGCCCATGGACAACATTCCTCAGGCCACCGTGCGCCGTCTCTCCCTCTACTGCCGCTACCTGGAGAAGAAAGAGGTCGAGGGCGGCAACTTCATCTCCAGCCGGGAGTTGGGCGACGGTATCGGCACCAACGCCGCCCAGGTCCGTAAGGACCTCTGTTTCTTCGACCGCTTCGGCACACCGGGCCGGGGTTACCCGGTGAGCTTCCTGCGACGCCGCCTGCTGGCGATCCTGGGAATCAAGGACCAGACCTGGCGGGTGGCCGTTATCGGAGCCGGCAAGCTCGGTTGCGCCCTGGTCGGCTACGGCGGCTTCAATCGCCAGGGATTCGAGTTCGTGGCCCTGCTGGACAACAACCCGGAGAAGTTCGGCCGGGTCTACGGCGCTCTACGCGTCGAGGACAGCGCCCGCCTCGATGAGATCGTCACCCGACGCCGGGTGGATATCGCCATGCTGACCGTGCCCGCACCGGCGGCCCAGGGAGTCCTCGACAACCTGACCGCCGTCGGCGTCCGCGCCGTGCTAAACTTCGCCCCCGCCAACCTCGACATCCCCGCCCAGGTCGCCGTGCGCAACGTCGACCTGGCCGTCGAGCTCGAGGGGCTCTCCTTCTTCCTCGTCGGTCTGCGAAGCCGGTCCGACAACCCGTGAGCCGGACCTTTGCCGAATCCAAATCACGACAACCGTCGTCCCGCCCGGCGTTGGCACGTTTCTTGCAGCAGGGCGGGGCGAGCTTCTCGCCGGTCCCGCGCGTCACTCCGCAAGAAACTTGCCAACGCCTCCCCGCGGAGTCACGAGCGCTCTGGTCGGCGCTAGGACCGTTTCGGCAAAGGTCCGGATCATCGCCGTGGTTGGCGGCTTGTCGTCGAAGTCCGTGCGGGGGATATCGCGGGGGTCGTCCAGTCCGCCTGGTCCGGATTTTGATTGTAGTCTGCTGATAGTGCGCGTGATGATCAGTGTTTGCCTGTCACAAAGCGCCATGTCAAAGCTGGCCGTCAAGAATAAGCGTGATCTGTAGCGAAAGAGATACCGGCACACTTGATTATGCCCCGTGAGCAGATTGTTATTCGTTTCTGACTACACTTATTTACTATTTTCCAATAAGAAGCAGAGGATTGTCACAGCGAACTGGACCAACCTCGGTAATAAACTAGTACCGCAGAAGAGGAGTTGAAAAGTGGAGTGGATTCTTATACCTACTCCATGGCGGGTGCTGCTCGTGGAGTCAGCTAGCTGTTGCAATTACTTAATCGATTGATATCCTGCTGTCAGCATATACTTTATCATTAGCTTCAACGACACTGGGCGGGACCGACAGCCTGAAAAACGAGGAGCAACCTTGTCACGCATCCCCCTGGCCGATCTGGCGGCGGCCCACACCGAGCGGGCCGTCGAGTTGGAAGCAGCCGCCCTGGCGGTGCTGCGTTCCGGACGCTACATTCTGGGTCCCGAGGTGGCGGCTTTCGAGGGTGAGCTGGCGGATTATGTCGGCGTCGCCGGCACCGTCGGTGTGGCATCGGGCACCGATGCCCTGGTGCTGGCCCTGCAGGCCCTGGACCTGCCTCCGGGCAGGCGGGTGGTCACCACGCCCTTCACCTTTTTCTCCACGGCCTCCTGCATCATCCGCCTGGGCTTTCAGCCCGTCTTCGTCGACATCGACCCGGCGACCTTCTGCCTGGACACCGCAGCCGCCGCCCGGGCTTGCGAAGATGAAGAAGTCCGGGCGGTCATCGGCGTCGACCTCTACGGCGACGTGCTGGACTACGAGGAGCTGCGCCGCCGGATCGACCGCGACGATGTTTATCTGATCGAGGACGCGGCCCAGAGCTTCGGCGCCGAGTTGCGCCACCGACGGGCCGGTTCCCTGGCCGATCTGGGGGTGTTCAGCTTCTTTCCGGCCAAGAACCTCGGCGCGGCTGGCGATGGCGGCGCCGTGGTCGGAGATGATAAGGCTCTTCTCGAACGGGTGCGCATCCTGCGCGTCCACGGGGCCAATCCCAAGTACCACCACCGGCTGATCGGGATCAACTCCCGGCTGGATCCGCTTCAGGCGGCGATGCTGCGTGTCAAGCTGGCCCACATCGACGAGGACCTTCGTCGTCGTCGTGAACACGCGGCGGCTTACAACGCGGCTCTAGCCGAGCACCTCGAGGTTCCCGACCCCGCCGCCGGGCATTACCACGCCTACAACTACTATGTCGCGGCCACGGAGAAACGCGACGCCCTGCGCGCCGCGCTCAATGAGGCCGGGATCGGCAGCGCCGTCTACTACCCCAAGCCGCTGCACCTCCAGCCCTGCTTCGCCGGGCTGGGGTATTCGCCGGGCGACCTGCCCATCGCCGAGGCAGCCTGCGAGCGCGTCCTGGCCCTGCCGATGTACCCACAGCTCAGCGAGGCCGACCGCGACCGGGTCATCGGAACCGTCGTCGGCTTCTTCACCGCCTGAGCCGTGGAGTCGACGCCCACACTCAGCGTGGTCATCTGCACCTACCGTTGCCGCGAGAAGGTGCGCGAGTGCCTGACTTCGATCCACACCGCCAGTGGTGTGGCCGACACCGAGGTCGTCGTCGTCGACAACGCCTCCGGCGACGGTACTATCGAGATGGTCCGTCGTGACTTTCCCGCAGTTCGGGTCATCGCCAACCCGGACAACCGGGGTTTCTCCCGGGCCGTCAACCAGGGCCTGCGAACGGCCCGGGGTAACCGCTTGCTTGTTCTGAACCCGGACATGGTGGTCCTCGAGGGCGCTCTGGCCTGTCTGGTTGGCTTCATGGACGAGCACCCGGACTGCGGCGCCTGCGGCGGCGATGGACTCTCCCCGGCCGGGGAGTCCCAGCCCCAGTTCACCCGGGCCGTGCCCACCCCTCTGACCGCCCTGTTCCATTTCCTGCGTCTGGACCGCCTGTTCCCGGGCAGCCGACTCTTCGGTCGCTACAACTATACCTGGGCCGACCGTTCCCGGGTCCTCGACGTCGAGGCTCTCTCCGGCTCCTGTATCATGCTGCGTCGCGAGGTGCTGGAGAGCGTCGGCCACCTCGACGAGCGCTTTCCGATGTACGCCGAGGACCTGGACTGGTGCCTGCGCATCCGCCGGGCCGGCTGGCGGGTCTGCTACGTCCCCGCCGCCCGCTTCATCCATTACCACGGGCAGTCCAGCCGCAAGAACCTGGTCTGGGCGCGCAAACAGTTCTACCTGACCATGCGCGCCTTCTACAACAAGCACCTGCGGCGCGAGTACCCGGGTGTCGTCAACGTCCTGGTGGACGCCGGGATTCTGGCCGGCCTGGGGCTGGGTCTGCTAGGCGCTTATCTGAAGGTGCGCTAGGGTCGCAGTTGTCACTGCTGGTGGTTGTCCTCATTTCGTGGTGGTCCACGGATCGGATTATTGTAGGGGCCGACCGGTCGGTCGGCCCGTTGTCGATTGACGCGGTTGGGATGTGGGGCTGGTCCCATAATCCCAACCCTACAGAGTGATACGAACGGTTATAGTCGAGATGTTGGGTTATCGTAGGTTCGAGGTTCAAATCAACGGAACCACATAGGGCGGGGGCGGGGGATTGGTTCCCCGCCCCCCGCCGCGTTCAACCAATTGTGTTGAAAGGCAAACAATCAATCAATCACCACCGCCATGCAGAAAACGGATCGATTGTATAGGGGCCGACCTTTAGGTTGGCTCTTCTTGCATTAGCGCGGTTAGGTCTAAAACTCAACCCTACGGAGCGAAATGGACGGTTGCCATCATTTCGCTGCGGCCCGCAGGGGTCCGGACCCGCGGGCACCCGCTACAGGACGGGATGGACGTTGGCCGTCAATCGGTTTATAGGGCGGTATGGGGTTCCCCGTACACTGTATCGTGTTTTACCTGCCTTAGCGCTGTTTTACAGACCACCCGCGCTGATATATAATTTCGATACATTTTCCCCTTGACGAACGCTCCCCGGCGATATATCATACCGATGTATCGCATCGATACATGGGCGGTAACAATGCGTGACCAACCCTCCAGTGAACCGACACACCTGCTCGGCGAGGAGGAGCTCGAACGGCTTCTGGAGCGCTTGAAGCCCTCGGCTCTCGGCCTTTTGGCCCTGTTGAGCGAAGGTCCGATGACGGGCTACGAGATCAAGAAGGCGATCGACAGCCCGGATCTGATCTTCTGGCGCGACTCCTTCGGCAGCATCTACCCCAACCTCCACCGCCTGGTGGAGATCGGGCTGGCCGTCAAAGAGCGCAATGACCTCAAGGGCCGCAAGCGCATCTACTACTCGCTGACACCCCGGGGACGGGAACTCACGGCGGTCTGGCTGAGAAAACCGGCCAACCGCGAACCGGCACGGGTGGAGCTGTTGCTCAAGCTTCGCTACGCCTACCCCCAGGGACCCGAGGTGCTGCGCGGACTGCTGGAGAGCTACGCGAAACATTACCGCTCGGTCATCGACGAATACGAGCGCTACCTGCAGACCTTCGATCTGCTGGAGGGCGACCTGCGGACCGAGACCCGTCGGATGGCCGCCGACTACTGGACCCGGTTGACCAGGATGCTCCTGGAATGGAGCGATGCCAGCCTGGAGCGCTTGAAAGAGTTCTACGACGACGACTGACGGCCGATTGGGAGCGAAACCATGAAAACCAACATTCTGCTGATCGCCTTGCTTGCCCTTACCCTGCCCGGCCTCGCCGCGAGCGCCGTCCAGACCGACTGGACCGGCGGTTCCGGTGAGCCGGGTCCCGTTTCGTCCTGGGGCGACGCCTTCGACGACTACCGCGGCGTGGATTGGTCCGAAACCGGAGAGGTGACCCTCGTCGACGACCACGCCCAGAGCCGCACCGTCGACGGCGGCTACACCAACGCCGCTTCGATCTGCACCGCCGATATCGACGGCGACGGCGACGAGGACCTGATCGCCTCGGCCTTCGTCGGCAACGAGGTCGCCTGGTGGGCCAACGACGGCTCCGGTGGCGGCTGGACCAAGCACAGCATCGACGACGATTACACCGGTGCCACGGCGGTCTGCGTCGCCGACATGGACGGCGACGGCGATCTGGACGTATGCTGCAGCGCCGAGAGCGACAGCGAGATCGCCTGGTGGGCCAATGACGGCTCCGGCGGCTGCTGGACCAAGCACAGCGTCGACACCGGCTTCTACGGCGCCTTTTCCGTGGCCGCCGCTGACTTCGACGGCGACGGCGACCAGGACCTCTGCGGCGCCGCCTTCAACGCCGGCTGCATCACCTGGTGGGAAAACACCGGCGGTGGAAGCGGCTGGATTCGCCACGACATCGACCCCACTTTCAGCTACGCTTGGTGGGCCGCCGTGGGCGATCTCGACGACGACGGCGATCCCGATATCGTCGGCGGCAGCTACAGCGGAGTCATCGTCTGGTGGGCCAACGACGGCGCCGGCGGCGGCTGGACTCCCGAAACCATCGACCAGACCTTCGTCGGCATCGTCAAGTTGCGCTGCGGCGATGTCGACGGCGACGGTAAAGACGACGTCCTCGCCGCCTCCAACGATCTGGGCGTCATCGCCTGGTGGGATCAGAACGGCTGGACCCAACACATCGTCGATGACGGCCTGGCCGGACCCTGGACGGTCAACAGCGCCGACATGGACGACGACGGCGACCTGGACGTGCTGGGCAACGACCGCACCGACGGCGAGGTCTACTGGTGGGAGAACGTGGACGGTGACGGCGAGGTCTGGCTGACCCACGAGGTCGACAACGGACGTGACGAGCCCAGCGAGATGGCCGCCGCCGATCTCGACGGCGACGGCGTGCTGGACCTCTGCGGCACCATTCCCAAGGAGCACAGCGTCGTCTGGTGGGAGCTCACCACGGACCGCCGCCTGGGCGGCTGGCTGGAGGGCAGCCTGTTGGACACCGGCTCCTCGGAGGAGTGGGGCGAGATAACCTGGGACTGCCAGGCGCCGTCGGGTACGAGCCTGGAGGTCGAGGTCCGCGCCGGCGACCAGGTCTACGATCTCGGCGACTGGGAGAGTGTCGACGCCTCGGGCGACGACCTCTCCGCCTACCTAACCGACGGCCTGCGCTACATCCAGTACCGCGTAAACCTGAGCACCACGGACCCGACCCTGACACCGGTGCTGGAAGAAATCGAGATCGAGTGGCAGTCATCGAGCACCGTCGACGATGTCGAGCTCGGAGTGCGCACCGGCGATGAGGGGCTGCTGGTCTCCTGGACGGTCCACGGCGACGTACCGGCGGGAGTGCGCGTGCTGCGTGAGATAGGGGGGCGGCGCGCCCCCCTATCTTCCTGGCTCGACGGCGGCCGCCGCGCCTACCTGGATCGCGGCGTCGCCTCGGGCGAGGATTACCGCTATTGGCTGGAAGTTCGCGACGACGCCGGCCGCTCGACCCTTTACGGACCCAGTCAAAGCGTCATCCTCCCCGAGCCGACCTCCACGCTCATTCTGGAGGAGCCCTACCCCTCGCCGGCCGTCTACTCCGTGACGATCACCTTCTCGCTGCCGTCATCCCAACCGGCGAGCCTCGACGTTCACGACCTGGCCGGACGGCGGGTGGCTGCTCTGATCGAGGGGGAGTTGGCCGCCGGGCGTCACCATGTCTTCTGGAGCTGCCAAGACTACCCCGTCGGTGTGTATCTACTGCGCCTGGAGACGCAAACCGGCGTCCTGACCAGGCGCCTGGTGGTCTCACGTTGAATGAGTGCGAGCATACACGACGATCGGGCGGGGGGAGCCCCGCCCGCATTTCATCAACTGGAAAGGATTAGGCATCATGGAACGTGTTCGGGCCAAATCAGGGTGGTCATTGAGAGGGTCACCGAGCAGGTATTCACCATCCGAGTGCGTAGCGCTTATAACCCGATATCATCACGCACTCACTTACTGCTTTTTATTATACTTATAAGACTACTAGCAATCGGACGAGTGTTCAATTCAGGTGGCACTTATAGTAGATTATCCGCAAAGCATACCCCGGTCACCGCCACTTTATTGCTCAAACATGACAGGCACTGCTGATATAATATGGGAT
>WJMB01000199.1 GCA_014728185.1 Candidatus Coatesiibacteriota bacterium | reverse complement strand
GTCTGGAAGACCATCAAACGCATCTTCCACGTCGGCGCCCCGGCGATGGTCGAGCAGGGCGTCTTCCGCTTCGGCCACCTGATCACCGTCTTCCTGATCACCAGCCTGGGCTCGGTGGCCCTGGCCAGTCACCAGGTCGGCGTCCACGTCGAGAGCATCTCCTTCATGCCCGGCTGGGGTCTGGCCATGGCCTCAACTACCCTGGTCGGCCAGTACCTGGGCGCCGGCAAGCCCAAGCTCGCCGAGCGGGCCGGCTTCCGCTCCGCATTCTACGCCGTGATGCTGATGGGAGCCATGGGCGTGGTGTTCAGCCTCTTCGCCTCCGACCTGGTCGGCCTGTTCGTCAAAGAGGGCAGCGGCGCCAGCAACGCCCTGGTCCATGAGCTCGGCACTCTGCTGATCGTCATCGCCGCCGTCGAGCAGCCCGGATTGGCGCTGTTGATGACCTTGACCGGCGGCCTGCGCGGCGCCGGGGATACCCGCTGGACCCTGGCCCTGTCCATCATCGGCCTCTGGGGTCTGCGCATCCCGGCCTGCTTTCTGGCCATCAAAGTCTTCGACTGGGGCATCGTCGGCTTCTGGGGCCTGGCCACCTTCGTGTTCTATCTCCGCGCCGGTCTGGCCTACTGGCGCTTCTCCAGCGGCAAGTGGAAGGCGCTCAAGGTTTAACCCCGGCGCAGATCGAACGTCCCGGGAGTCCTTTGAAAACTCCTCCCGACGGCCGCCGCCTCGCCCACGCCCGGCGTTGGCACGTTTCTTGCGGAGAGCGAACGTCTGTTTCCACCAAGGCCGCCCCGCCCTGCTGCAAGAAACGTGCCAACGCCTCCCCGGACCGGACGCGGAACGTTTTCATTGGCGAGGCCGGGTTTTCAAAGGACTCCCGGCGTGATGCGAGAGGCTGGCGTCGGTTTACGGGCAAACGACTTTCCAGACCCTACAGCGTTATGCGATTCCCGATCTGGGTTGTAAAGTATGGAAACCCTTCGAATCGCCGCAGCGTTACTGAAAACAGAGCGGACCGTTCGGTCCGCTCTGTTTGTTACAGACATCGGTCTTGTCGGGGGAGATCAATCCGTCGGCGGCTCGTCGAAGGGACGGGGGCGGCCGGGGAATCCGGCGGGGCCGCTCTTGCCGCGCAGCAGGCGGAAGTGCCGGGGCTCGCCGAAGCGCACCCGGCCGCCGAAGAGGCGGCGCTCGACGCATTCGACGAAGCGATGGAAGGGACGGTCGCGGTAAGGGCCGGAGGGCCAGTCGACCTCGGGAGCGTCCTCGACTACGGGACGCATCGGCCCGGGGTGGCTGCCGGTGAAGGGAACCAGGTAGCGGCTGTTCTTGTACACCTGACGCCGGGCGTCGGCGTACCGGCGGCGCAGGAGCTCGTCATCGGCGGTGTAGAGCCGGTCGAAGGCTTCCTGCTTGCGACGGAACTCCTCGGCGGGCCTGGCCCAGCCGTAGTGGTAGATCTCGGCGTCGGCGGCCCAGACCACCCGGGGGAAACGTCCGTCGACGTGCTCGAAGCCCATGGCGTCGCCCCAGGAGCGCAGGCCGGCTCCCAGGCGGATCACCCGCACCTCGCGGCGGTACCACTTGCGACCGGTGTGGATCACGTCATAGGAACCGTAGAAGTGGCGGTAGCGGAAGAGCAGGCCCTCGACCTCGGGGTCGGACAAGTGGTGCTCCAGGCAGGCGCGTACGGCGGGATGCCAGCGCTCGTGGAGGGCCTCGTCGGCCTGGATGTAGACTCCCCAATCGCCGCGGCAGCGCTCGCGGGCGGTGTCGGTGAGTTTGGCCAGCAGGCGGCCGCCGCTGCGCAGGGTCTCGTCCCAGGGCGCCCGGGAGAGGTGGACCTTGGGCGAGCTCCCGAACTCGCGGCTCAGGTGCTCCCAGGTATCGTCGGTGGAATCGGCGACGACGAGCTGGAACTCGTCGCAGAGGGGCAGGACGCTGCGAACGGCGGCGCAGACGGGGTAGGCGTTGACCAGGGCGTTGCGGACGAAGGTGAAGCCGCAGACGCGCACGGTCTAGAAGTAGGTGTAGAGGAAGACGCGGGCCTGGACGTCGATGTCGGGCTTATCGCCGGTGATGGGGAAGGCGATGGGCATCTCGATGCCGAAGGCCAGCCAGTCGGTGAAGCGCAGGTTGACGGCGGGATGAAAGTTGAGGGAGATGATGCCGGTCTCGAGAGGGGCTTCGCTGGTTTTCATCGTGCCCCAGGGGCCGCCCCAGTACTGGGCCTCGGCGAATACGGAGAAGAAGGCGGGGCGCCGGGCGCTCTCGAAGCGCCAGCCGGCGCGCACCGCCGCCAGGACGTCGCCGGCTTCGCGCTGGTTGTTATAGAGCCAGGAGAGACTGGCCCCGGCGTAGAACTGGTGGTCGTAGAAACCGAAGTCGACCCGGGGACCGGCCTCGAGATTACCATCGACCAGGTTGGTCAGGCTGGAGACACCGCCGAGGTCCAGCTCCCAACCGTCACGGCGCTTGGCCGAGACCGCGAGAGCGCAGAGGAGAATGAGCAGCGCTGTTAACGTTTTTCGCATGGAATGGGGGGAGGAGGGGTCGGCGAAACGCCGACCCCGTGGGAGCTACTTCTTCTCGGGAGTCTTGGCGGCCTCGCCCTTTTTACCCTCGGGGTGTTTATCGGCGGCTTTCTTCTCGTCCGAGCCGTGTTGCTTGCCGTTGTCGGCGCCCTTGGCACCGCCGCCCAGTTCGTTGAGGCGGTTCTTGTAGACATCGGCCTTGCCCATGTCGATGCGGCCGTGGACAACGGCCTTCTCGGCGACCGTCAGCGACTCGGTGGTCACGTCGCCGATGATCTGGGCCGTCTCCTCGACGACGACCTCCATGGGAGAAACCAGGTTGCCCTTGATCTTGCCGCCGACCACGCTCTTGTTGGCCTGGATCTCGGCGGTCACCTCGGCGCTGCGGCCGACATAGAAGGCGTCGCACTTGATCGTGCCCTTGAAGACGCCGTCGACGCGGAGGCTGCCGTCGACGTCGATGTTGCCCTCGAAAGAGGAGCCCTCGCCGATAATCGAATGGACGCCCGAAGAGCCGCGATCGTACTTTTCTTTCTTACTCATCTATCCTCCTGTGATAACAACGAGATTCGGGAATCTTGTCAGCGTTCGCCCATGAAAGGCTGGGGATCCAGGGGGACGTCGTCCCGGCGGATCTCGTAATGCAGGTGCGGGTTGGTGCTCGTACCGGTGTTACCGGAAAGGGCCAGGCGATGACCCCGTTCGACGGTTTCTCCAACCTCGACCAGCAGCTTGCTCAGGTGACCATAAATGGTGCTGTAGCCGGAGCCGTGGCGCACGACGACCTTGAGTCCGTAGTAGCTGTCCTCACCGGCGAAGACGACTACGCCGGGGGCGGTGCATTCCACGCCGCGCCCGATATCGGCGGCGATGTCGACGCCCAGGTGTTTCTCGGCTCCCGAGGGGGTGAAGCCCCGGGTCAGCCAACCACCCAGGGGCCAGCCCCGCGGTGTGCTCAGGTTGTTGGTCGCGGCCATCTGGGCCACATAGGCCTCGAGCTCGGCGGTGCGCGAGGTGGGATCGAAGCCGTAGTCGACCTCGCCCGTCGGCACGGTCTCGCCCAGTTCACCGGCCTCTCCGGGGGTGTAGGGCTGGGCCGTGGTCAGGAACTCCTGGCTCTCGGCGCGCTGGTCGCGGGCGACCTCCTCGCCGAGCATCACCCGCAGGCGTGTCTCGATGTCCTCGGCGGCGGAGAGCTGACGCTCCAGCTCCTCGACGAGGACGAGCTCCTCGCGCAGACGCTCGTTCTCGGCGCGCAGGCTGGTCAGCTCGGCCAGCTTCATCGCGTCGGCGCCCTTGGAGAAGGCCAAGAAGAGGATCAGGCCCAACAGCACCGCGGCGATGGCGATCATCAGCCCGAAGCGGAAGCGCGTCAGATACCACAGGCGCGGTTTGCCCGTGGAGCGCGGAATAATGTGTATCTCGTAGAGGGGTTTGGACTTCACGGGTCGCCGAACGCCGGGGGGGTTACTTCGGGGTTTCCGACCCCGTCAACCGCTCGTAGAGCCCGGCCAGCTCCTGGGCGGAGTAATACTCGATGATGATCCGGCCGCGACCGTCGCCGCGGGGAGAGATGTTGACCTTGGTGCCCAGCCGACGCTGGAGCTCCTCGGAGTAGAGGCGCAGGTCATGATCGGCGGCTGACTCGCCGGCGGCGGTCCCGTCGGCGTCGTCGGAGGCCGCGTCGGGTGTCGTCGCCACGGCTTCCTCGGGTTCATGCTCCAGGGTCGCCGCGTTACGCACATCACCGGCGACCATCCGCTCCAGCTCGCGCACCGTCAGGCCGCGCTCGACGACGAGTTCGGCCAGTCCCACGGCCAGTTCGGCGTCGTCCACTCCGGCCAGGCAGCGGGCGTGGCCCTCGCTGAGGCCTCCGGCGGAGAGCAACTCGCGCACCCGCTCGGGCAGCTTGAGCAGGCGCAGACTGTTGGCCACCCGGGAGCGGGAGACGCCCAGGGCCCGGGCCAGCTCCTTCTGGGTCAGCTCGAAGTCGTCGACCATCCGCTTGAGTCCGGCGGCCAGCTCGAGGGGACCCAGGTCCTCACGTTGCAGGTTCTCCAGGAGCGCCAGCACCAGGGCGTCGCCGTCGGCCACCTCGCGGACGAGGACGGGGACCCGCTCCAGGCCGGCCAGCTCGGCGGCGCGATAGCGGCGCTCCCCGGCGATGATCTGGTAGCGCCCCGGCGCGTCGGGCTTGGGCCGCACCACGATGGGCTGCAGCATACCCTGGGCGCGGATCGAGGCGGCTAGAGCCTCCAGGGCCCGTGGATCAAAATCCTTACGCGGCTGGTAGGGGTTGGGTTCCAGGACCCCGAGGGCCAGCTCGCCCTCGGGGGACGGGCTTTCCGACCCGCCCAGGTCGCCGATGAGGTCGTCGAGACCTCGTCCCAACCCGGCTTTGCGCTTTGGACTCATGGCTTCAGTCTCTGGATGATCCGCTTGGCTGGGTACTCGTTCCAGCTTCGGGATGTGCCTCGGTAACCAGCGATTCGTCGGAGTGCGCCCCCAGGGGCAAGTCGATGAACCCCGGACCGGCATCGCCCAAGGCAAAGGAGCGCGTCTCTTCAGCCGAAGTCTATTAATGGCTTTATGGAACGTGTTCGGACCAGATCATGGCGGATACTGCGAGGCTCATGTGCAGGTATTCGCCGTTCAGGTGCGTCGCGCTTAGATCCCGGTATTATACTCTACAACATTATTGCCTGTTATTGATGCACTTATGGGTCGAGCGGCAATCGGGTCCGAACGGGGCGCGATCCCTTTTACAAAAAACCACGGGATCACTTAACTGTCACGGACCGGGGTGTTACTGAATATCGTTCAATTATCAGCAGTTAGCGGATAAGCAGGTTGGCACTTTGCATTATCTGTTTGTGGCGGGTTACGTGAGTTTCCCCCTTTCCTGTTATACCCGTTCTGACTTCTCAGCGCTCAAAAGGAACTGCTTGGCTTCGTGGGCCTAGATGATGGTGCATCGATCCCAAGTAGGCTAACGACAAGCGTATATAACGAGTATGCGCCGAGAGGATAAGGCTGCTGGCTTATCTTTCTTCGACATCGCCTTCTATCAGCCACCTTTCTACGAGGTGGGTCGGGGTTTAGAGTTGAAGCTATCTGGTCCGGGATCGTGTGTGATGCGAAAACCACGTAACAAAAAGTACTTAGCAAAAAGAACTTAGCAAAAACCACCTTCAAAACACTTAGCGCCTCCGCGCTTCTCGAGCCGTCCCGCTTCGGATGGCAACAGAGGGAGACAGCGGCACGGGCCACTATTTGCCGAGTGCGCCGTCAGGCCCGGGGCTAGACGGCGGTGGCGGCGAGCATCTCCCGGGCCACCGCGAGGTAGCTCTGGGCCCCGCGGCTGGTCAGGGCGTACTCGAGCACGGGCATACCGTGGCTGGGCGCCTCGGAGAGACGCACGTTGCGCGGGATGACGGTCTGGTAGACCCGGCGGCCGAAGTGCTTGCGGACCTGTTTCTCGACGTCCTCGGCCAGGCGGGTCCGCGAGTCGTACATGGTCAACAGTACGCCGTCGATCTCCAGGGGATGGCCCAGGCGGCCGCGGACGTACTCGACGGCGCGCAGCAGTTGGGTCAGCCCCTCGAGGGCGTAGTACTCGGCCTGGACGGGAATCAGCACGCCGTCGGCGGCCAGCATGGCGTTGAGGGTCAACAGGCCCAGGGAGGGCGGGCAGTCGAAGAGCATATAGGCGAAGCCCTCGAGGCTCTCGACGGCGCGGCGCAGACGCAGCGGGGCGTCCTGGGCGCCGAGGAGGTCGCGCTCCAGGGAGACCATCTCCGGCGAGCTGGGTACCAGATAGAGACCCTCGACGGCGGTGGGGCGCAGGGCCTCGGTCATCGAGCAGAGGCCGTTGAGGACGTCCTTGAGCGTCTTTTCGCCCTCGCCGGAATAGACGCCCAGGCCCGAGCCGGCGTTGCCCTGGGGGTCGACATCGACGATCAGGGTGGGTCGTCCGGCGGCGGCCAGGGAGGCGCCCAGGTTGATGGCGGTGGTGGTCTTGCCGACCCCGCCCTTCTGGTTGGCGATGGCGATGCGGCGGGTTTTCACGTCAGTCAATCACCTTGCGGCGCAGGAAGAGGCGGCGCCGGGCCCAGGGACCGGGATCGGGCAACAGCTCTTCGTAGGTTTGGCAATTCCAGGCGTCGGAGGGCCGGGGTTCACTTTCGCCCACCAGACAGATCAGGCGGCGGTCGGGGGTCAGCAGACGCTCGCAGGCCGTCCAGGCTTCGGCGGGGTTCCAGACGGCCCGGGTGTAGACGGCGTCGGGAGCGGCGCGTTCGTTAAGCAGGTCCGGGCTCTCGACGCGATCTTCGAGGACGGTCCAGCGGGCGGCGGTGAACGGCGCGGTCGGGGTGGCCGTGCCGGAGGACGGCTCGCTACCCACGGGGTCCGCCTTCCGACCAGCCCCCCAGTCCAGCCCCCGGGTTGGTTGCGGTGCGGTCGTGGCGGGATACGGTTCGCCCTCGGTGGGGGTTGGTTTTTTTCCAGCCCCCCAGTCCAGCCCCCCCAGGCGGTGGAGGAAACTGGCGCGGCGGCGGCGGGGTTCGACGAGGAGGAGTCGGAGGTCGGGCCGCAGCAGCGCCAGGGGCAGGGCGGGCAGACCGGCGCCGGCGCCGGCGTCGACGATGAGCCCGTCGGGTGGGAGGACGGCGGCCAGGGCGGCGGCGTCGACGAGGGCGTCGGCGATCAGCGCATCGGGCTCGGCGGCGCGCGAGACGAGGTTGAAGCGCCGGTTCCAGGTTTCCAGAAGTCGGGCGTAGGCGCCGAGGGACTTCCGCAGGTCGTCGGAGGCGACGGGATCGACATCTGAGCCCGGCGGACCGGTCCGTGAGGCGGCGGCGCCGATGGTCAGGGCGCGCTGAAACAAGGGCGAGTCTAGCACAGTCGGTTATTCAAGTCCAGCATGGGGAGACGGGCGCGGGGTCTCAATTCGGCTACCAGTACCAGACGAGATCGTACTCCCGGACCTCGTCGTCGGTGACCCGGCGGACGAACTCGCCGTACCAGGTGTAGAGGCAGATGTCGACCTGTTTGTCCAGGTTGCTGATGACCATGATGTAGTCGCCCGAGGCGGAGATCGCCGGGCAGTACTCCATCCAGTCCTCGGTTTCGATGAGGGTGCCCGAGTTGGTGGAGGTCAGGCGGACGTAGCCGATATCCAGGTTGCCTTCGGAGAGGACGTCGAAGAGGATGTAGTCGCTCTCGGCGTCGAAGCAGGGGGCGTTGATGTCGCCGTCCATGTCGGTGAGCCGTCGCGGCTCCTCCTCGCCGGTGAGGTCGATGTTGTAGAGGTCCATCGAGCCGTTCTGGTCGGAGATGAAGACCAGGTCGTTGCCGTCGGAGCTGATGATCGGCTCGCTGTCGTCGGAGCGCCGGTCGGTGAGTCGCTCGGGCTCCTTGCGGGGGTTGTCGAGTTCGAGGCGGTAGATTTCGTCGTCGCCGAGGATGCTGGTCGAGACGTAGTAGACGTAGAAGCCGTCGTGGGAGACCACGGGGTCGGCCTTGTAACTGCCCTCTTCGGTCAGCAGCTTGGCCGTGGGTGGGTCGGTGAGCTCGATCAGGCAGATCTCGCGGAAGCCCTGGACAGCGGCCACACAGACGATAGCCTCGCCGCCGGGCACGGGATGGGGCTCGTAGAAGCCGGTGACGTTGCGCAGCAGGCCGGAGTCGGTGACAACCTCGGCGTCGTCGCCCTGGGGGGTGTTGAGGATGACCTGGCTCATCCCATCGACCTCGGTGGTGTAGAGGATTTTGCCGGGCAGCTCGACGGCGGGGTTGACCTCGACGCGGCAGCCGGCCAGGCCCAGAAACAGGATAACCAGGATCAGGGCGGTGGGGATGGCGGGGAGTGGTCGCACGGCTTACCTCCCGGGTGTGGGTTCGCTGTCAGGTTGATGAAGCCTCACCGCGGCCAGGGCGGCGCCCCGGGCGGTGACGAAGGCCGGTCGTTCCGGACGGCGCAGGGGCAGTCCCAGGGCGGCGAAGGCCTCGCTCAGGGCGGCGGCTGCCGGCTCGTTCTTGGCCACCCCTCCGGCGAGGAGCAGGCCGCGGGCGGGATCTGCGGGAGGACGCCCGGCGGCGGCGGGCAGCGCGGTCAGGCGTCCGGCGATGGAGCGCACGGCGGCGCCGACGAGCCTGCGCGGGTCTTCGCCCCGGGACAGGCGCCCGACCAGCTCGCTCTCGGCGAATACGCCGCAGGTCGCCGAGAGGCCGGGCTCGTCGGGCGGGGGCGGGTCGAGGTCGTCCCATTCGGCGAGGGGCAGCTCGCAGATGCGGGCGGCGAGCTCGAGGAAGCGGCCGGTGCCGGCGGCGCAGCGGTCGTTGAGGGCGAAGCCGGCGCAGCGCCCCCGGGGATCGATCCAGACGAACTTGGCGTCCTGGCCGCCGACGTCCAGGGCGCCGACGACATCGGCGTCCAGATCGCGGGCTCCCAGAGCCAGGCAGGTGATCTCGGTCAGGGCGCGATCGGCCCGCACGGCGCGGCGACCGTAGCCCGTGGCCACGGTCAGGGCGGGCTCGACGCCGTCGCAGACCTCGCGGCGCAAACGCTCGGCGGTCCCGGCGCCGTCGGCCCCCGTCGGCCTCCAGGCCCGCGCCCTCACCCGGACCGTCCCGGCGCTCACCGTGATAAAAACCGCCTGGGTGCTGGTCGATCCGATGTCCAAACCGAGATAGTGCCCGTCTTTCATGGTCTTACATTACCACAAGCATTTCACCGCCGCCAAGTGAAGGAACCGGAAAAGTGCTACAATCGTAGAGTATTAATCCGCCTTCCCGGATGCTTTCAATAACCGATGAGAAAGCGGCCCGTGGAAGGCGAAGAGGGGACGGCTTATCCTAACGGTTTACCGGTGCGCCCCAGCGAACGATGAAGCCCAGCGACGCGACCGGCGGCCATCCATAGATCATAAGCTAGAAGAGGGAGGAACGATGCGCGGTAAGTATACGGCAATATTGGTGGCGCTGGTTCTGGCGGCCCTGACGGCGCCGGCCCTGGCCAAGGTGCAACTGGGCGTGCTGTACTTCAAGGTCCAGGCCCCCGACGAGAGCTACGACTACCTCTCCGAGGGCCTGGCCGAGATGCTGATGACCGACCTGGCCAACCAGCCCGACATCACCGTCGTCGAGCGTGAGCGCCTGGACCAGGTGCTGCAGGAGCACGCTCTGGGAGGCACGGGAATCACCGATCCCGAGGAGGCCGTGGAGGTCGGGCGGATTCTCAAGCTGGACCTGATGATCATGGGCTCGCTGACCATGGTCGGCGAGAGCATGCGCCTGGACGCCCAGGTCCTCGGCGTGGAGACCGGTGAGATACTGGGCGGCGTGCGCGCCGAGAGCGGCAGCGTCGAGGGCGTCTTCGAGATGCTCGATATGCTCAGCGGCCAGCTCGTCGACAAGATCCGTGACGTGCGCTACGGCAAGCCCGACACCCCCGTGATCTTCGTCGAGCCCGGCGAGGACGCCCCGCGGATGGACGTGGCCTTCCTGGTCGACACCACGGGCAGCATGGGCGACGAGATCGAGGTCGTCAAACAGAAGATGCGCGAGATCGCCGCCGAAATCGCCCAGGGCAACCCGGCCCCGGCGGTGCGCTTCGCCATCGTCGAGTACCGCGACCGCGGCGACGCCTACGTCACCAAGATCAGCGACTTCACCTACGACGTCGTCGAGCTCCACGGCGTGATCAACGCCATCTACGCCGGCGGCGGCGGCGACACCCCGGAGAGCGTCTACCGGGCCCTCGACGACGGCCTCAACGAGATCGACTGGGACGATGACAACGAGGTCACCAAGCTGGTCTTCCTCATCGGCGACGCCGGTCCCCACGAATACGACGACGAGTACTACGACCTCGAGGACGCCATCGACGACGCCCAGGACCTCGGCGCCAGCATCTTCGCCATCGGCTGCTCGGGCCTGGACCAGGACCCCGGCGCCACCGCGGCCTTCAAGCAGGTGGCCTACGAGACCAACGGCAGCTTCGAGTACCTCTCCTACCGCCAGATATACCAGGACGCCGCCACCGGCGAGGTCGCCTCCTACATCTACGAAGGCGGCCGTTACTACGATGAAGAGACCGTGCGCCGCGAACTCGAGGACTCCGGCGTGGTCGACGACGACACCGACATCTTCGATATCGGCGTCACCCGGATCAATAAAGCGGCCGAGGCCGTCGAGCGCGGCGAGGTCGACACCGAGAGCGAGGCCTACGGCGACGGCGGCGCCGTGGGCGGAATCACCTCCTCGCCCTCCACCGTCTCCGAAGATACCGTGGCCGCCGCCGAGGAGCGCGCCTCGGGCATGGCCTACACCGGCGGCATGTCCGGTTCCATGGTCGCCCAGGAGAACAACCTCGACTCCCTGATCACCCAGGTCATCCAGTCCAACGCCGCCGAGCGGGGCGTCAGCTACGACATGGGCGTATCCCAGGCCCGGGTGCTGGTGCGCCAGGGCGAACGGGAGTACTGGGTCAACATCACCGACCCCGATCAGGTCGACCGCCTGCGCGAGGCCGCCGAGAACGACGAGACCCTCTGGCTGGCCGCCGGCGTCAAGACCGTCACCGACGAGGAATCCGAGGAAACCTCCATCGCCTTCAAG
>WJMB01000198.1 GCA_014728185.1 Candidatus Coatesiibacteriota bacterium | reverse complement strand
GGCCCGGACATGATCACGATGCTAAAAAACGGGCGGTCCCTCGCGGGATCGCCCGTTGTGGTTTTCAATCCAGCAGCACTAGGCCAGCTCGGCCATCTCTTCGGCGAGGGCCCCGGTCATCTTGACCTTGGCCTCGAGCTGCTTCCAGCGCAGGTCACGCATCTTCGTGATGTGCTCGATCTGCTCCGGGGTCAGGTGGCGGAAGCGCCCCTGCAGCTTGAGGTAGTCCTCGATGGGCTTGAAGGTCTTGGGCTTGTAGCTGATCTTGTAGACGCCGTTCTCGACCTCGAACAGCGGGACCAGGCCGGTCTGGACGCCCAGACGCACGGCCTTGATGGCGTTCTCCGACTTCATCTTCCAGCCCGGGATGCAACTGGCGAAGATCTGGATGAACTTGGCGCCGCGGATCTCCTTGGCCTTGGCGACCTTGGCCATCAGGTCCTTGGGGTTGCTGATCGCGGCGGTGGCGGTGTAGCGGATGCCATGGGCCACCATGATCTCGATCAGGTTCTTCTTCTCTTCCTTCTTGAAATGGCGCACCGGCGTGGTGGTGGTCCAGGCCCCCCAGGGGGTGGAGCTGGAGCGCTGAATGCCGGTGTTCATGTAGGCCTCGTTGTCGTAGCAGATGTAGATGATGTCCTCGTCGCGCTCCACGGCGCCGGAGAGGGCCTGGATGCCGATATCGGCGGTGCCGCCGTCGCCGGCCCAGGCCAGCACGGTGGTGTGGTCGTTGCCGCGGATGGCGAAGCCCTGGCGCAATCCCGAGGCCGCCGAGGCGGCGGTCTCGAAGGCCGTGTGGAACAACGGGACCTTGGTGGCCGAGTAGGGAAAGGGACCGTCGATGACGCTCCAGCAGCAGGCCGGCACGCACATCGCGGTATCGGGTCCCAGGGCCTTGAGCGCGTAACGCAGGGCCAGCACGCAGCCGCAGCCCTGGCAGGCCACGGTGCCGCTGGTGATGTACTCCTCTTTGGGAATGGGATACTTCATCGTCGCAAACCTCGCCTTGTTGGGGCCGCCGGCCCGTGGTGGTCTCAGGCCAGCTTGGCGCCCTGCCAATTGATGTCGCTCTCGGGGCTCTGTTCGGCGGTCTGGCGGATCATCTCCAGGATGCTGTCCACGGTGATGTCGCGGCCGCCCAGGCCGGCGATGAAGCCGTGGATCTCCGGACGATCGGCCTCGCCGTAGAGGCAGCTCTTGATCTCGGTGAAGAAGACGCCCTCGGAGCCGTAGCTGATGTTGCGGTCGATGACGCCAAGGCGCTTGCGACCCTTGGCGATCTCGCGGATCTGGGGCTTGGGGAAGGGGCGCAGCAGGCGGACCTTGACGTTGCCGACCTTGATGCCCTGCTCCCGGGCGGCGTCGACGGCGTCCTTGGCCGTGCTGGCCACGGTGCCCGAAGTGAAGATCAGATAATCGGCGTCCTCGGTGCGGTAGCCCTCGACGACGGGATAGCTGCGCCCGAAGACCTTCTCGAACTTCTTGTCCTCCTCGACGATCAGGTCGAGGGCCTCATCCATCGCCCGCTGCATCTTGATCTGCAGCTCGTAGTACCAGTGCTCGTTGGTCAGCGCGCCGTAGGCCGGATGGCCGTGGGCCGGATCCATGTCGAACTCGGCCTGGTATTTGGGCAGGTAGCTGTCGACGAGTTCGATGTCTGGCACATCGACGGGCTCCGAGGTGTGGGAGAGCACGAAGGCGTCCAGGATGAGCATCGCCGGCATCTTGACCTGCTCGGCGACCTTGAAGGATTGGATGACCGTGTCGAGGACCTCCTGGTTGCTCGAGCAGTAGAACTGCATCCAGCCTGTGTCGCGCCGGGAGATCGAGTCGTTCTGGTCGGTCCAGATGGTCCAGGGCGGACCCATGGCGCGGTTGATGTTGGACATGACGATGGGCAGCCGGGCGTGGGAGGCCCAGTGCAGCATCTCGTCCATCAGGGCCAAGCCCTGGGCGCTGGTGGCGGTGAAGGCGCGGGATCCGGCGGCCGAGGCGCCGATGCAGGCGGCCATCGCCGAGTGCTCGCTCTCGACCTTGACGAAGCGGGCGTCCATCTCGCCGTCGGCGCAGAGTTCGCTGATCCGCTCGACGATCTGGGTCTGCGGGGTGATCGGGTACGCCGCGACGACCTCGGCCCGTGCCACCATGGCGCCGAAGGAGACGGAGTGGTTTCCGGTGAGAACCTTCTTCATCTACTTGCCCTCCTCCAGCATGACGATGCACTTCTTGGGGCACTCGGCGACGCAGACGCCGCAGCCCTTGCAGTAGACCAGGTCTATCTCGGGGAAGCCGTCGGCGTTCTCCACGATGGACAGGTCCGGGCAAAACTGCCAGCAGATACCGCACTTGATGCACTCGTCGTGGTTGATTTTGGGATAGACGTTGCGCCAGGAGCCGGTCTCGTTGACGAACATCTGACCCATGGTGCGCGCCATGGGCGGCAGGTCGTCGATGTTCTTGAGCGGGATGACGTAGTCTTCGGGTTTTTTGTTTGCCATATCGCTTGCTCCTTGAAGATTAAAGCTCCAGCGCGGCGAAGGCGTCGCGGGAGGCCTTGGCGTTCTCGGCGCGCTTGGCCGGGGCGCTCTCCTCGATGACGGCGGCCAGATCGTCGATGCTGGCCAGACCCGTGGCCCTGGCCGCCACACCGAGCATCGCCGTGTTGACGATCGGCGTGGCCATCGAGCCCAGGCCGTGCTTGACGGCAATCTCGGTGGCGTTGATGGCATGGACCTTGTAATCGCCCTCCAGGTCGTGAGCCTGCTTGAGGGTCTCGACGTCCTTGGCGGTGTTGACCACCATCACGCCGCCGGGCTTGATGCCCGCGGTGCAATCGACCTTGTTCATCAGCGTCTCGGAGAGCACGAAGACGTAGTCCGGATTCTCGATGTTGTGCCTGGCGCGGATCTCGTCGTCGCTGACGCGCACGAAGCTCTGCACCGGAGCGCCGCGGCGCTCCACGCCGAACATCGGGAAGGCCTGGACGCTCTTGCCGCCGCGGAAACAGGCGTCGGCGAACATCTTGCAGGCGCTGGCCGCGCCCTGGCCCCCGCGTCCGTGGAAGCGGATCTCGATCATCGGGTTACCTTTCGGCTGGTGTTGGGGCGTTGACTGGTTGATCCGGCCGCTGGGCCGGGTGGGTTGGATAAGCTGTCTTGAAAGGCTGTTCGGCACCGCCGAGAAAATAAAAACCCGCGCGGGTGTGCCGGCGGGGTATGGGGAGCCTTAGCTTTCCAGGATAATCATCGACATAGAGCAAGCCATCCGACGCGCCGCACGGCGCGGGCGTATCAACAGGGACGCAATCATCGGAAGTCGACTCGCCATATCCACCGTCCATCCGGGATAGCCCAAGGCTATCGCATTTATTATCAACCGGTTACACAGGAGTTCAGAATCCTTCCTTACTCTTACGAAACCGCCCTCGACTATAACACTTCAGCGGTTCCCGCTCAAGATGATTGAGGGCGAAATCCGACCTCGACCCTCGGCATTCCGCCGGGCCGTCACGCTTCTTGCTCACCGCCCGCGCCCCTCCCGGGTGCGCGGGCGGGCAACAAGCGCGCCGGCCCTGGTTCTACTCGTCTTCGACGCCGTTTTCGGTTTCGACGGCTTTGATTACCCGGGGGTCGTCGTCGATCAGGCGGCCCAGGAGGTCTCCGTCGGCGTAGACTTCGATCCAGCTTCGCTGGTAGGCGCCGTTGGCTGTGCGCAGTTCGAGCTCGAAGCCGACGGAGCTGTTGGGCGGGAGCATCACCGAGCGGCGCAGGCTGTCGGTGTAGTCGTCGCCGGAGGCGGGGTCGACGTAACCGCCGCGGAGTTCCACCTCGACGCGCAGCGCGGTGAGATTGGAGTAG
>WJMB01000197.1 GCA_014728185.1 Candidatus Coatesiibacteriota bacterium | reverse complement strand
TTCTCTGGCTGATGCAGCCCACGCTCAGCCGTGTCGCGGCGGCCGCCCGCGGCCTGCCCATTGAGCTCTGGCGGGCCGAGGTCCTGGCCGAGTTGCGGAGCTGAAGGCCGGCGCTCCTATGGGCGCCCCCGAACATCCGTGCTATACTGAATGTATCACTGGAGCAGCGCCCGGTTGCCCGCTGTTGACAAGCCGGTAATCCCCGGGAAACCGACAAGAATTGTCGGAAAATGAAACTCAAAGCCTCTCCGTTTCGTTTACCTGTTGACTTCGACGAAAAGCTATTTCATCGTGCTGGACCGCTGGAGGGGCCTTCACGGTCAGATTAACAGGTCGTTTTGACACTGCCCCTTCAGATTACGCCGGATCAGCAGACCATTCTAAGGGGGAGTTGGTAGAGCGGAGCCCGCTCCGCCGGGAGGTCGTCCGGTTGAATCGGCCTAAGAGCCGAAGTCGTAACATTATGAAATACTTATAAATAGGTCGCCGACATCCGCGATGGTCACCCAGGTCTAACGTGGATAATCGTACCGCGGGATAAGTTGGCACGTTAAATGCAGTATCATAGGACTGCTTAACCTACAACCCTTTTCGAGTTCGCGTCCCGAAGCCACTTCCATTCTCAGCGGCGCGGACGACACCCCGGTTCTCCCTAGCGGAGTTGTCAGTGATGCTGGACAAGTTCACCCCCAGAGCGCGCAAGGTCATTCTCTTCGCCCGGGATGTAGCCAAGCAGATGGGCCAGGAACATCTGGGCACCGAACATCTGCTGCTCTCCCTGGTCGAGGAGTCCGACGGCGTGGCGGCCTACGTCCTGAATAAGATGGGACTGCGCTCGGCCGCCATCCGTTCCGAGCTGGACAAGCTCAAGCCCGACAGCGACCGGCGCGGCGAGCAGGACGAGAAGATCCCCTTCACCCGTCACGCCAAGCAGGTCCTCGAGCGGGCCGTCCTGGTGGCCGGCGAGTTGGGCTATAACTACATCGGCACCGAGCATCTGCTACTGGGCCTGATGGAGGTGCGCGAGGGCGTGGCCTCCAGCGTACTCAGCCACCTGGGCTACGAGCCCGAGGCCGTCAAGCGCGAGCTGTTCAGTATGCTCGAGGACAACCAGCGCTCCGAGGGCGCTCCGCCGCGACGGCGCAAGCGCACCGCCGGCAAGAGCCGCAAGGGCGAGGAGTCGATGCTCGAGGAATTCGGCACCGACCTGACCGCCCAGGCCCGCTCCGGCAAGATCGATCCCGTCATCGGCCGGGAGAACGAGACCGACCGGGTGATCCAGATACTCTCGCGCCGCAAGAAGAACAACCCGGTGCTCATCGGCCCCCCGGGCGTGGGTAAGACGGCCATTGTCGAGGGCCTGGCCCAGCGTATCGCCGACGGCAAGATCCCGCTGACCCTCAACGACAAGCGGCTGATCCAGCTCGATCTGGGCGCCGTGGTCGCCGGAACCAAATACCGCGGCCAGTTCGAGGAGCGCCTTCAGGCGATCATCAAGGAGCTCAAGGACTCCGACGATGTGATTCTCTTCATCGACGAGCTGCACACCCTGGTAGGCGCCGGCGGCGCCGAGGGCGCCCTGGACGCCAGCAACATGCTCAAGCCCGCCCTGGCCCGCGGCGAGGTCCAGTGCATCGGCTCGACCACCCTCGACGAATACCGCAAGTACATCGAGAAGAACGGCGCCCTCGAGCGGCGCTTCCAGAGCATCCTGGTCGATCCGCCCTCGGTCGATCAGAGCGTCGAGATACTGCTGGGTCTGCGCGACCGCTACGAGGAGTTCCACAACGTCGAGATCACCGACGAGGCCCTCGAGGCCGCCGTGCGCCTCTCCGAGCGCTACATCTCCGACCGCCAGCTCCCCGACAAGGCCATCGACGTCATCGACGAGGCCTCCAGCAAGATCCACCTCTCCTGCCTGTCGCCCCCGGCCGAGGTGACCAGCCTGGAGCGCGAGCGCGCCAACCTGCTCGAGGGCGCACCCGAGCCCGGCGAGGGCTACTCCGACGCCCTGCGCGAACGCGCCCAGGAGCTGGATCGCATCGACCGCAGCCTGGCCGTGGCCCGCCGCCGCTGGGAGAACAACCTCGAAGACAGGCGCGGGCTGGTCGACGTCGAAGCCGTGATGGAAACGGTCAGCCGCTGGACCGGCATCAAGCTCAACCGGATGGCCGAGAGCGAGCAGACCAAGCTGCTGCGCATGGAGGAGGAGCTCCACCGTCGCGTGGTGGCCCAGGACGAGGCCATCAACGCCGTCACCCGCGCCATTCGTCGATCCCGCGCCGGTGTGCGCGACTCCGCCAAGCCCATCGGCAGCTTCCTCTTCCTCGGACCCACCGGCGTCGGCAAGACCGAGCTGGCCAAGGCCCTGGCCGAGTTCCTCTTCGACGACGAGAACGCCATCGTCCGCGTCGACATGAGCGAGTACATGGAGAAGTTCGCCGTCAGCCGGCTCATCGGCGCCCCGCCGGGCTATGTGGGCTACGAAGAGGGCGGTCAGCTCACCGAGCGCATCCGCCGCAAACCCTACGCCGTGGTGCTCCTCGACGAGATAGAGAAGGCCCATCCCGACGTGTTCAGCCTGCTGCTCCAGGTGCTCGACGAGGGCCGCCTGACCGACTCCTTCGGGCGCACCGTCAACTTCCGCAACACCGTGGTCATCATGACCTCGAACCTGGGCACCAAGGACATCAAAGACATCAACCGCATCGGCTTCGGCGGAGAGAGCGGCCAAAGCGACTTCTTCGCCATGCGCTCCAAGGTGATGGAGGAGGTCAAGCGGTTGTTCAACCCCGAGTTCCTCAACCGCCTCGACGAGACCGTGGTCTTCCACTCCCTCTCCCGCGAGGACCTGCGCGAGATCGTCAAGCTCCAGCTCAAGCGGATCAAGGCCCGCCTGGCCGAGCAGACCGTGGCCCTGGACTTCACCGAGGCCGTCGTCGAGCGGGTCATCGAGGAGGGCTACGATCCCAAGTACGGCGCCCGGCCCATCCAGCGGGCCATCCAGCGCCTCATCGAGGACCCCCTGGCCGACGAGATGCTCCACGGCCGGGTCAAGGAGGGCGACCTCGTCGAGATCGACTTCGTCGACGGCACCGCCGTCTTCACTCCCTCCGAGCTGCCCAGCGCCGTCTAGGAGCGAGCCGCCGTCCGTTATACCCAGGACCGACTACGGGTCGGTCCTTTTCATATCAAGCACCAGCGCGAACAACAGTGCAAGCACCAGTGCGGGTTCAGCTCAGGGGTTCGCCGAATCCCCCAAGGCCCTCGGTTGAGTCGCGGCTCGGCCGCTGATAGCAGCGGGCTTCTTGAAGGATGAGCTCATCTTGGACGACTGCCGCAGGCTGTGTATCGAAATGGAGACCGCCGTATGACGCGCTTTGTTGAGGTGATCGCCCGGCGGGATTGTAAGTCGTTCTTTACCAGTGGGATGGAGATCTGCCGGCGCCGGGTTAAGAGCCGGCCGTCGCTGCGGGGCGATCTCACGGCGACCGGACAGCGGGGTTGCGGCAGCGGGCGAGTTGTGGCAAAATCGACGGCGTTTCGTTACCAAAAGCACGAACCGCCCGGCGCCCCCTGGCGCGCCCGGCAGCCGGAGGACGGCATGGCCCTGACCTTCAAGGGCGGGATCCACCCCCCCGAATTCAAGCACTTCACCGAAGACAAAGCCCTGGTCGAGGCCCGGCGCCCCGGCCTGGTCGTCATACCTCTGGCCCAGCACATCGGCGCGCCGGCCAAACCCGTGGTCGGGAAGGGCGATACGCTCAAGGCCGGACAGCTCCTGGGCGAGCCCGGCGGCTTCGTTTCCGCCGCAGTGCACAGCCCCGTCGCCGGCAAGGTTCTAAAGATCGCCGACCACCCCCATGCCATGGGAGGGCTAAAGCCGGCGGTGATCATCGAGCCCGCCGAGGACGGCGGCGACGGCGAGTGGGAGTTGATGGAGCCCATCGCCGAGCCGGGCCGCGTCGAGCCGGAGAAGCTGGTCGAGCGCATCCGCGCCGCCGGGATCGTCGGCATGGGCGGGGCCACGTTCCCCACCTCGGTCAAGGTCGTGCCGCCCAAGGGCCACGAGTTCGACACGGTGATCCTCAACGGCGCCGAGTGCGAGCCCTTCCTGACCTGCGACCACCGGCTGATGCTGGAGCGGGGCGAGAAGATCGTCCGCGGCCTGGAGATCCTGCTGCAGATAACCGGAGCCCGTAACGGCGTGATCGCCATCGAGGCCAACAAGCCCGACGCCGTCGCCCACCTCAAGGAGCTCACCAAGGACAGCGCCCGCATCAGCGTGGTCAAGTGCAAGGTCAAGTATCCCCAGGGCGCGGAAAAGCAGCTCATCAAGGCCGTCACCGGCCGCGAGGTTCCCGTGGGCGGCCTGCCCTTCGCCGTCAACGTCCTGGTGCAGAACGTGGGCACGGCCTACGCGATCGCCGAGGCCATCTACGAGGGCAAGCCCCTCGTCGAGCGCGCCCTGACCCTGACCGGTCCCCTGGTGTCCGAGCCGAAGAACCTCTGGGTCCGGCTGGGCACGCCGGTCTCCGAGCTGCTCGAGCAGTGCGGAGGACTCAAGGGCGAGGCGGCCCGCTTCATCATGGGCGGCCCGATGATGGGCATGGCCCAGCACCGCTTCGATCTGCCCGTGGCCAAGGGGACCAGCGGCCTGCTCTTCCTGCCGCCGCCGCCGCCCGAGGCCTTCACCGAAGGACCCTGCCTGCGCTGCGGCAAGTGCGTCGACATCTGCCCGATGAACCTGGTGCCCTGCGACGCCGCGCTGTACTCCCGCGCCGGGAACCTCGACGAGGCCGAGCGCTACGGCGCCGCCGACTGCATCGAGTGCGGCTCTTGCAGCTTCGTCTGCCCGGCCAAGCGCCACCTGGTGCAGTCGATAAAGCTGCTCAAGCCCAGTGTGCTCAAGCGCCGCGCCGAGCGGGCCAGGGCCGCCAAGTAAAAGCTGCGGCGGTGAAGAGCTGCCGCGAACGAGTTGTTGCCGAAATCCGCTTTGCCAACGGCGACAAACCGATCAAGCGGTTCGCTGGTGCAAGGGCCATACCTCAAGCAGCGCCCTGATTAGTGCTTGTCATCCAGCATTGGCGGCTTCCGACCCGACCCGGCGTACAGGCAGCCTCCCGGCCGCCAGCGGAACTTAGTGCGGGTATTGCTCTGCCGCCCTGAAGCGACTGCCGGGAAACAACCGCGCACTGAGCCAAAAGGCATTTAATGACAATGGATCGCGTACCCTCGTAGGGTCGGGATGTGATTGTAATCGGCTGATAATCCGGGTGTAGTAGCAGACGTGCCTGTCACTTATGAGCAGTTAAAGTGGCAGTGTTACGGAGGGCATCGCATACCCCGACCGGACCTGATCGTGATAGTATCCTGCTGATAATAGAGGTGGTAATCATCAGATACCCGTCATAAAGCGGGCAATTGAAAAAGTGGCGGCTATGAAGAGCGTCATCCTTTGCAAGCCTGGATATCCGCACAGTTGTCCATGCCCTGACAGCGGGTTGCCACTGACGCTTAAATGTCGTTATAAACGGTAATAAGGGTATGCTAAAAAAGCTTGGTCAACAGCGTGCATTACAGGTAAGTGAAGCACGGCCCGACAAGCCGCTCCCAATCAGCCTGATTTAGTTTGACCACATTCCATGATGCCAAGGACAATTGATTAGACTGATATGCCGGTTCGGATACGAGTGAGAATCCCTTCCTCTTTGTGATTTTCAGCCATTCGATAAGCAGATCAGCTCGTTTCCTGATTCGGACCAGTGATGTTCACCAGGCATCTGTGACCAACTAACCGCAAACCGGGGACGCCAGCCTATGAGCGTGGAAGACAACAAGGCCCAACCGGACAAGGCCGCCGAGACCAGGAGCGACAAGCCCGACAAAGCCCCCGCCAAGCCCAAGAAGGCACCGGGCAAAGCGGTCAAGAAGAAGGACCCCGTCGAGCTCTACGAGCTCTCGGTCTCCAACGCGCCGCACCTCAAGGGCAAGGCCAAAACCAGCAAGATCATGATTGCGGTCTGCGCGGCCCTGGTTCCGGCCCTGGTGGGCTCGGTGCTCTTCCAGGGCTGGCGCTCGCTGGTGCTGGTCATCATCGCCGCCGTCTCCGCCGTGGTCTTCGAGGCGCTGATCCAGCTCCTCACCAAGCGCAAGCTGACCATCGCCGACGGCTCGGCGGCGCTGACCGGCGTCCTGCTGGCCTTCAACCTGCCCTACGGCGTGCCCTGGTGGCTGCCCGTGGTGGGCAGCTTCGCGGCCATCGCCATCGCCAAGCAGGCCTTCGGCGGGCTGGGCTACAACCTCTTCAACCCGGCCCTGGTGGGGCGGGCGATCCTGCTGGCCTCCTGGCCGGTGCACATGACCACCTGGGACACGGTGCCCAAGCTGGCCAACCTCTCCGGGACGACCATCGACGCCCTGAGCTCGGCCACCCCGCTGGCGGTGATGAAGCATTCGGCTGCCGTGCTGGCCGAGCCGGGCCTTTACGATCCCGGCGCGGTCTCCCAGGCCTCCGAGGCCGTCAGTCAACTCACCGGCCCCCTGGGCATCGGCAAGCTGGCCCTGGGACAGGTGGGCGGCTGCATCGGCGAGACCTCGGCCCTGTTGTTGCTCTTCGGCGCGCTGATTCTGATCATGATCGGCGTCGTCGACTGGCGCATCCCCCTAAGCTACCTCGGGGCGATCTTCGTCTTCACGGCGATTTTCGGTGGGGTGACCACCCCCGACGGGACCTACCACTTCACCGGCCTGTTCCACCTGATGGCCGGCGGGGCGATGCTGGGGGCGCTCTTCATGGCCACCGACATGGTGACCACACCGGTGACCAAGGGGGGCCGGATTATCTTCGGCATCGGCGCCGGGCTGCTGGCCGCGATCATCCGCCTCTGGGGCGGCTACCCCGAGGGCGTCAGCTACTCGATCCTGCTGATGAACGCCGCCACGCCGCTGATTGACCGCTACACCACGCCCAAGTTCTTCGGCTCCCGCCGCGCCAAGGAGGCCGCCAATGCTTAGGCTGGGCCTGACCCTGTTCATCGTCACCGCCGTCATGGCCGCCGCCCTCTCCGGCGTCTACGTGCTCACCAAGGACACCATCGCCGAACAGGAGGCCGCCGCCGTCAGCGAGGCCGTCGGCGCCGTGCTGCCCGAGGACGTCGAGAGCGTCACCGGCTATCCCTCCGAGGAGCCCGAGTACTACGTCGGCTACGACGTCGCCGGCAACCCGGCCGGCTACGCCGCCGTCTGCGACGAGAACGGCTACAGCTCGACCCTGCAGATCATGGTCGGCGTCGACGAGACCGGCGTGATCACCGGCACCAGCGTGCTCTATCAGCAGGAGACCCCGGGCCTGGGCGAGCGCATCGGGGAGGTCAAGGCCGAGGGCAGCCTGTGGAGCGCCGTCGGCGGCCTCTTCTCCGGCGACGACGCCGCCAGCGAGGCCGGTCCGCCGCCGCGCCCCTGGTTCCAGGAACAGTACCTCGGCTGCGAGGCCGACGAGGTCAGCCTGGGCTCCCCGGCCGACCCCGCGACCTCGACGGTCCAGGCCATCACCGGCGCAACCATCACCAGCCGCGCCTTCACCACCGCCGTGCGCGAGGACATGGGCGAGCTACTCGATCGACTCGACGCCGGCGAATTGGAACAGTAACCGCGGGAGGAATCTGCCCATGAGCGCCTTCAAAGAGCTGACCAAGGGCTTCTTCAAGGAAAACCCGGTCTTCGTGCTCGCCCTGGGGCTCTGCCCGACCCTGGCGGTGACCTCCCTGGTCGAGAAGGGGATCGGCATGGGACTGGCCGCCACCTTCGTGCTGGTCTGCTCCAACGTCCTGATCGCCCTGATCCGCAAGATGGTGCCCAAGAAGATCCGCATCCCGATCTTCATCGTCATCATCGCCACCTTCGTGGTCATCGTCGAGCTGGTGATGAAGGCCTACCTGCCGCCGCTTTCCGAGGCCCTGGGCATCTTCATTCCCCTGATCGTGGTCAACTGCATCATCCTGGGTCGCGCCGAGGCCTTCGCCCAGAACCACTCCGTGGGCAAGTCCTTCCTCGATGGTCTGGGGATGGGCCTGGGCTTCACCATCGCCCTGGTGATCATCTCCTCGATCCGCGAGATCATCGGCTTCGGAACCTTCCTCGGTCTGCCGGTCTTCGGCGAGGGCTACCAGCCGGCCACCATCCTCATCCTGCAGCCCGGTGCCTTTCTGACCATCGGCTTCCTGCTGGGCTTCTTCGCCTGGCGGCGCAACCGCAAGAAAAACAAGACCATGCCCGACGTCGAAGCCCTGCGCGCCCAGCGCGAGAAGATGACCCAGGTCACCCGCGAAGCCGCCTAGGAGGAACATCCATGAGTTACGGTGTCAAGCTGATCCTGCTCTTCGTCGGCGCCGTGTTCGTCAACAACTTCGTGCTGATGCGCTTTCTGGGCCTCTGCCCCTACCTGGGCGTCAGCAAGCAGACCGACTCCGCCGTCGGCATGGGCATGGCCGTCATCTTCGTGATGTTCCTCGCCTCGGTCTTCACCTGGCTGATCTACCGCTTCGTGCTGATCCCCCTGGACCTGACCTGGATGCGCACCATCTTCTTCATCCTGGTCATCGCCAGCCTGGTGCAGACCGTCGAGATCGTCATGCAAAAGTCCATGCCCGGGCTCTACAAGTCCCTGGGCATCTACCTGCCCCTGATAACCACCAACTGCGCAGTCCTCGGCCTGACCGTGCTCAACATCGACAAGAGCTACGACTTCGTCGAGTCCCTGGTCCACTCCGTCGGCGCCGGGGTGGGCTTCACCCTGGCCCTGGTGCTGATGGCCGGTCTGCGCGAGCGGATGGAGGTCGGCAACGTTCCCAAGGCCATGCGGGGACTGCCCATCGCCTTCGTCACCGCCGGGTTGATGAGCATCGCCTTCCTGGGCTTCGCCGGTTTGATCCCGGGGTAGTTCCAATACCACACAGGGATTGACGGTGATATGTGTATCTGCAAGGCAACAGATAGGGAAGGGCTTCTTGCCCTTCCCGTTTCATTTATCCTATGCTCAGGTTGACAATCGGGCGGATATCGCAATGTGTTTGAGATACATGTTCATAATTTTCAACAGTTGACAAGTTCCCCAGGGCGCCGTTCCGCCGTCGCGCGTACTTGTTGTTCTTTGTACTCGAACTTGCTGACGTTTAATGCACCTGATTGCTAACCCGCTGCTTCAGCCACTTGAGCTATGCCGCAGCTTCAATCGTTATGGTGACCAAGGACCGCGACTCTCGCCCGGGCGGGACCTTTGCCCGGCCTACCGGCCCGGGAACGCAACCGCCCTTTCTACGACGAGGCTTTGGCACGTTTCTTGCGGAATCCGACGGAGCGTTGTACCATACGGACTCTCGCCCTGCTGCAAGAAACGTGCCAAAGCCGGGCCCGGGCGTGGTGATCGGCGGAGAAGGGGCAAAGGTCCCGCCGCGGTCCGCCGGCTTTCTGGAAGCCGCACCGGTTCATCAGTTGATAGGGTTTCTGATAATCAACCAGCGGTATTACGACCGCTTCGGATAACACGAGAAGGTCCGTGATGACCAACACCTCCGTCACCATGCCCGAGCGCAAGCGCATCGCCCTGGTGGCCCACGACCACCGCAAGCGCGATCTGTTGGCTTGGGCCAAGTTCAACCGCGAGAGCCTCTCGCGCCACCACCTCTACGGCACGGGCAACACCGGCGGGATGATCGCCCGGGAGCTGGACCTGCCGGTCAAGACCTTCCAGAGCGGCCCCCTGGGGGGCGATTTGGAGATCGGCGCCCGCATCGCCGAGCTCAAGCTGGACATGATCATCTTCTTTTGGGACCCGTTGGAGGCCCAGCCCCACGACGTGGACGTCAAAGCGCTGCTGCGCATTGCGGTTCTATACAATGTGCCGACGGCCTCGAACCGTGCCACGGCGGATTTCATGATCAGCTCGCACCTGTTCAACGAGAGCTACGAACGGGAGATCCTGGACTATGGAGCGCGATTGAAGATCGAGCTGGACTGATTCTGTGAGACGTTTGAGACGTTGATTAAGCGGCGGGCCGACCTCGAGGGTCGACCCGCTTAAAATGACCTCCCTCCCCCCTCTGGGGGGAGGGTCGGGGTG